>JBOGWP010000143.1:0-3432 GCA_050693875.1 Actinomycetota bacterium | reverse complement strand
CGGCCAGGACGCGCAGCTTGTATGAAGCCGGGTACTGCCGGCGTTGCGCCCGCTCCAGGACCTCCGGATCGGGATCGTTCACCTGTCGAGCGTCAGGGCGCGGGCCCTCGCTCGTCGCAACAGCCATGGCCATGAAGAAGACCTCCTTCTCGCCCTCTGGGGTCAATGATTCGCCGCGTAGCTTGTCTCACGCGAGGTTGACACAGAGGGAAGCAGCGGTACGCCGGAGGAGCTCGGGCACTGCCCTCACCTCTCCGTGGCCCTCAACGATGGAGCTGATGGTGATAACGCTCACCCGCGCTTCGACCCAAAGAGCTGAAGCTGCCCCTCTCCATGGGACAATGACGCGTCGGGGGCGAGCCGGTCGAGGCGGAGCAGTTCGCCGGGAGTGAAGAGGCGCTCTCGCAGAGCCTCCCTACCCCTTTGGTCAATCGGACCTATGGTCGTCACGTCCCCGTCCGCCGTCACCGCGAGAAGCCAGTCAGTCTCGATCTCGGGGCTGTCGAGTAGGTCCGGGCTATGACTCGTGACGATCACCTGCACCCTCTTGCTAGCCTCTCGCAGAGCGTCAAGGAGCACACCCGCCGCGGCCGGATGAAGGGCTGCCTCGGGCTCCTCGATGCCAACCAGAGATACCCTTCGCCGTTCCCCGTTCCTGCCCTGAAAGAGCGCGACGAGTACGCCGAGAGCCCGGAGGGTCCCGTCGGACATGCTCGCGGCAGTGAAGCGCCACGGGTCCTTGGAACCCGCAACCTGCTGTCGGAACTCAATGGTCTGTCGCGGTCCGAAGGCCTTACGATCAACGCCTCGGATACCGGGTACCACTTCGGCCAAGTACTGCTCGACGCGTCTCTTTGCCAAGAGATCGTGTACGGCGAGTTCGCCGAGAACACTCGCCAGGTTTCTGCCGTCGCGGACGAGGATCTCGCCGACCTGCGCAGGTTGAAGGTCCCGAATCTCTCCCGGATTGAGGTTGTAGAAGCCCATCTTGCTCAGTGCGTCGAAAAGTCCCCTGAAGGCGGGCAGGCCACTGGCCGTCACGAGGTAGAGGCGGTCACGTGAGGCAGGAGGAGGCGCCTTGATCGTGCTCTCTCCAACCACGCCGCTCCGCACGTGGAACATTTGAGGGTACGACATGACCTCGCCGACGACGCACTGCTCTTCCTGGACCTCGAACGCCCCCTCCGGCTGCGCCCCAACTCGGAACGCGTAATGGCCGCTCGCGCCCGAGGGGAACCTAAACTCCAGTCGGAGCCCGAAATGGGTCGGGTGCCCGCCGGAGCGACGCCTCACCTCGTTGATTCCACCGCGCTCACGAATAGCGTGGTCAAGGGTTGTGTCGAGTGCGTCGGCCACAAAGCGCAGCGCGTCGAGGAAGTTGCTCTTCCCAGCGCCGTTGGGACCGACGAGGAACGTGAGCGGCCCAAGGTTCACTGAGCAGGCTCGGACCGACTTGTAGTTCCTTATCGCGACTCTCGTGAGAAACGTCGCCTCGTCCCTCGTCACCGCGCTTGGTCCTCCACCGCATGTAGCGGCGCCAAGCGCAGCAACGCCTCTCTAGCAGAGTGGTCAGCTAGGGGCCGCTTCGTGCTCTTCCTCACCGGATGCAGATCACACTCCTCCGCAACCACCACCATAGCCCCGACCCCATCGCTGCGGCCTGGCCCGGCCCAGGGGACGGATGGAAGGAGGCCAATCCGCCCAGACATGGCTGATGCTATGGGGACGCGGGGAGACCTCCAGAACCGTGTCCTCGAGGACTGCCGGCGCGATCCCCGGCGGAGATCTGCGAGCCAACAGATCGCTCCCTCCAGCTGACGACGAAAACGCTGCTCACATCCCCATTGTCAGGCCATCTCAGAGGAGGGGCCCACGTGAACCAGGCCGCGAGATTAGCGCGTCCGTGGCAGGGCGCCGAGTTCCCAAGCGGAGAACCCGCCGGGGCCGGTCCAACGCTGACACTTGCCGGCCTGTCACCCGCCGACCGATGTCGACCGGCATCAAGACCCCAATGCCGAGGGATAAGCGACCAAGAGCTCGAATCACCCCGCTATTCGCTGCATTGCTCTCCATCGGCCATGGCGGATCCAGCCGCGCGGGAAGCCTTTCGCATTCGGACATGAGTCTCCCCTCCCGCGTCTGTTGGAGTGCGATGGCGGAAGAGACGACGTTCAGGAGCACAATCGACACGGTCCAGAGGGGGTGCGGGCGACGCCCCCAACATGATCGCTGGTTCCTCTTCCTGGGGCCCACCGGCGTCGGCAAGACCGAGCTGGCGCGGGCACTCGCCGAGTTCCTCTTCGACGACGAACGCGCGGTGGTGCGCCTCGACATGAGCGAGTACATGGAGAAGCACACCGTCTCACGCCTCTTCGGCGCGCCTCCGGGATACGTGGGCTACGAGGAGGGCGGCCAGCTCACCGAGGCGATCCGCCGGCGCCCCTACTCGGTCGTGCTCCTCGACGAGATCGAGAAGGCCCACCCCGATGTCTTCAACGTGCTGCTGCAGGTGATGGACGACGGGCGGATGACCGACGGGCAGGGCCGGGTGGTCGACTTCAAGAACGCGATCCTCATCATGACCTCGAACATCGGCTCGGACTGGATCCTGTCCGAAGCCGAGGGGGGGTTCGGGGGGGTAGCTGGCCGCAGCACCGACGAACGTCCGGAGCGCCAGCGTCCCCCCGAAGACGACTCGCGCATGCGCGAGAAGGTGATGGAGGCTGTTCGCGTGACCTTCAAGCCGGAGTTCCTGAACCGGATCGATGAGGTGGTGGTCTTCCACCGGCTGACCCGCGGCAACCTGGCCCAGATCGTCGGGCTGCAGGTCGAGCACCTGGCTCGGCGCCTGTCCGCCCGGCGGCTCTCGCTGCGCCTGACCGATGCCGCCCGGGCATGGCTGGCCGAGCGGGGGTACGACCCGGCCTTCGGGGCACGGCCGCTGCGGCGCCTGATCTCGAAGGAGCTCGCCGACGGAATCGCGCTGGCGCTCCTCCGCGGTGAGTATGCAGAGGGTGACGCCGTGGTGGTCGATGCCGAGGGCGATCACCTGTCCTTCACCCGTGAGGCCGCCCGGGCGGCGTAGGGGATGGGAGAGCGCAAGCTGCGGAGGCTGGAGCGCGACGAGTCTCGCCAGGCCGTCCGCATGACCGCCGACCGCCTGCTGGTCACGCTCCCCAAGGAGGTCGGCGAACGCCGGACTCGCGGGGGCATTCTCATCCCGGCCACCGCCGAGTCGGAGTCGAGGCGGGCCCTGTGGGGCGAGGTGGTCGCCATCGGGCCGATGGTGCGCTCCGCCGAGCCGGGCGACTGGGTGCTCTTCGCGCCCGACGCCGCCTACGAGGTGGAGATCCGCTCCGAGGAGTACGCCGTGCTCAGGGAGCGCGACGTCCACGCGGTCGCATCCGAGCGCGGAGACGCATCGACCGGCTT
>JBOGWP010000142.1:0-46388 GCA_050693875.1 Actinomycetota bacterium | reverse complement strand
GGCCTTGCCCTGGCGCTGCTCGCCCCTCTGCTCGTGTCCATCGTGAAGCAGATCGTGGGATGAGAGTGGCGATCGTCGGCGTGGTCGTGCTCACCTTGGTTGCCGGGATCGCCTCGGGCGCCCACGCTCAGCCTCCGCCTGCGCCACGAGCCGCTGACACCGGCGGGGCCGCTTCCGTTGGCGCCGGGGTGCCGGGAGCCGACCCGGGAGGGGTGGTCCGGCCGGAGGATGACCCTCCGTTCTGGGACATCCCCGGTCGCATCGACGCCTGGTTCAGGCGGCTGGTCGCCTCGGCGGTCGGGCCGGTCTTCAGCCTTCTCGGGCAGACGCTCTTCTCGACGCCCGACGTCACGACTCATCCCCGGGTGCGCGCGCTCTGGCGGCTCTCGCTGTTCATCGCCGACGCCGCGATGGTGCTCTTCGTGATCGGCGGGGCGGGTGTCGTGACCGTCGAGGGGGGGTACGGAGCCCGGCTCTCCGCGAAGGAGCTCCTCCCGAGAACGCTGTTCGCGGTCGCCGCCGCCAACCTCAGCCTCCTGATCCTCGGCCAGATGATCTCGATCTCCAACGTCCTCGCTCGGGCCATGCTCGGCGTGAACGATGACCCGGCAGCGGTCGCGGGGCGGATCGCCGACCGGCTTGTGGTCTCCTTCAGCAACCCCTTCCTGGTTCTCTTCGTGATCGTCGTCATCGTTCTGGCAATCCTCGTCGTGGCGACCTATGTGCTGCGCCTCGCCGCGATGGTGGTACTCGCAGCCAGCGCGCCGTTGGTGCTGGTAACGCACACGCTCCCCCAGTCGGACGGGATCGCTCGGGCGTGGTGGCGGGTTGCGCTGGCGCTGCTGGCAGCCCCGGTACTGCAGTCGATGCTGCTCGCGGCGACGCTCGAAGTCTTCCTCACCGGAGGCGGCGTCCTCGGATTCTCCCTCTACGACGTCTCCGAGAGCGAGCCGAACTTTGTCGACTTGCTCGTCATCGCCTGCCTCCTCTACGCCTTGGCAAAGGTGCCCCTCTGGTCGCTGAGGGGAGCCTTCGGCTCCGGGGCTTCCCGGACCTGGAGCAAGGCGAGGTCGTACGCCTCCTCGGCAGTGAAGGCAGTGCTCGCCTGATGCGATTCCGGATTCCCGCCAACGTCGACATGCCCGATCGAATCCTCGCGGGACTGACGGCGCGGCAGCTGGTCATCCTCGCCGGCGCCGGATTGGTGGTTTGGGGTCTCTATGCCCTCGTCGGGCGACGAGTTCCTCTCGCCGCCTACCTCGCTCTGGCGATTCCCTTGGCGGCCACAGGCGTTCTGGTCGCCACCGCTCGCCGGAGCGGAATGCCCTTCGAGATCCTCATGGCAACGGCCGTGCGGCACGTGCTCTCCCCGGCGCGGCGTGTTCTCGCTCCCGAGGGGATTCCGGAGCTGAGCGTTCCCGGACGCCGCCGAAGGCCCACCCTGGCTGCGCTCGATCTTCCCATCAACGGCGTCGACCCCGACGGGCGCCTCGATCTCGGCAAGTACGGGAGTGCGGCCATCTGCCGGGCCTCCTCGGTGAACTTCACGCTCCGCTCCGAGGCGGAGCAGCGAGCTCTCGTCGACGGACTCGGGCGCTTGGCAAACGCCCTCGACGCCCCCATCCAGTTCCTCATCCGATCGGAGGCCGCTCATCTACCGACCGCGGTTGCCGAGCTCGAGGACAGGGCCCCCGGCCTTCCCCACCCGGCGCTGGAGGGGGCCGCGCTCGATCACGCCCGCTTTCTCCGCTCGTTCTCCTCCCGGCGAGACGGCCTCAGCCGCGGCGTCTTTCTGTGCCTTCGCGAGCCGACCGCCCTGGCTCCCGACGACGCCCGCTCCCGACTGGAGCACCGCGCCTCCGAGGTCGAGGCGCTGCTTCGTCCGGTGGGCATCCGGCTCACCCGACTCGAGGGCCGGGAGGTCGTGGAGCTTCTTCGGGGGAGCGCTTCTTTGGCTCCACCCAAAGACGCGGCGCTTCCCTCTCAAGTCATACGTGCTGGCCGATGAATCGCTTCCCGGAACGAGGAGCGGAGCTGCCTGCCTCGTCAGCCGGAGGCGACCTCCGGGAGCTGGCCGCGTGGATCGACGCCCTTCCTCATCGCTGCCGGGTCCGAATCCGGGTCGACCGGTCGACGCAGCGGATGCTCGTCCTGCGGGTGACGGTCCGGTTTCACCCGCCGGTCACTCCCGAGTGGGTCGAGGTGCCGAGGGGGTGGAGGTGAGGGGTCGGACGCCGCCGCCAGACGCCGGCAAGGCCGCCGCTATCCTCGGCCCGGACGCGGTCGAGGTCCTGCCGCGGAGGATCCGTGTTGGGTCGACATGGTGCGAGACCCTGGCCGTCACCGGCTATCCGAGGGAGGTAGGCCCCGGATGGCTCGCCCCGCTGCTGGCGTACCCTGGTCCGGGGGAGATCTCTCTGCACGTCGAGCCCCTCCCAAACGAGGCGGCTGTGATGCATCTTCGCCGGCAGCTGGCCCGCTTCGAGTCCAGCAGGCGGATCGACTCCGCTCGCGAGAGGGTCCCCGACCCAGGTCTGGAGGCTGCCGCCGGCGACGCGGCGGAGCTCCTGGGAGCCATCACCCGGGGGGAGACCCGGCTTTTCCGAGTCGGCTTCTACATCACCGTTCACGCCGGGTCGCCCGAGTCCCTCGACGTGGAGGTGGGCAGGATCCAGGCGCTCTGCGGCTCGATGCTCCTGGACGCGCGCCCGCTCACCTTCCGGGCCTTCGAGGGATGGATCACCACGCTCCCGCTGGCAATCGACGCGATCCGGCTTCGGCGCACGTTCGACACGAGGGCTCTGGCCGCGGCGTTCCCATTCGCCAGCTCGGAGGTCGAATCCTCCGGCGGCATCCTCCACGGCCGCAACGCCTCCACCGGCGGTCTGGTCTTCTGCGACCGCTTCTCGCTCGAGAACCACAACCAGGTGGTCCTCGCCCGCTCGGGCGCCGGGAAGAGCTACTTCTCCAAGCTGCAGATCCTCCGCTCGCTCTACCGGGGGATCGAGGTGCTGGTCGTTGACCCCGAGAGCGAGTACGAACGGCTTGCCGAGGCCGTGGGCGGCGCGGTGGTACGTCTCGGCGCGCACGGAGGGCACCTGAACCCCCTGGACCTCGCCGCCGGCGGGACTCCGGGAGCGCTCCTCGAGCAGGCGCTGTTCGTTCATACCCTTGTCAGCTCCGTCGTCGGCGAGCTCTCCGCGCACGACAAGGCCGCGCTCGACCGGGCGATCCTCGGCGCGTACGGGCAGGCGGGGATCTCGGACGATACTCGGACCCACCGCCGTCCCGCCCCGCTCCTCCGAGACGTCGTGGCGAGCCTGGAGACGGAGGGTGCTTCGGATCTCGCCCTGCGGCTCCAGCCCTGCATCAACGGCTCCCACGCCGAGCTTCTCGATCGCGAGACCTCAGTGAGACCCGAGGGGTACCTTGTCGTCTTCTCGCTTCGCGACCTCGCCGAGGAGCTGAAGACCCCGGGGACCCTCATCGCCCTGGAAACGATCTGGCGCCGGGTCTCGAGAGGTGAGCCGCGACCGCGAGTCGTCGTGGTCGACGAGGCCTGGTGGCTGCTCGGCGCCGGTCAGAACACCGGGGCCCGATTTCTCCGGCGGCTGGCAAAGTCCGCCCGCAAGCACTGGTGCGGCCTCACCACCATCACCCAGGACGTCGCCGACGTCCTGTCGAGCGAACTCGGCCAGGCCGTCGTCACCAACGCCTCCTCGCAGATCCTGCTCGGGCAGTCGCCGCAGGCGATCGACGCCCTCGCCCATGCGTTCAACCTGTCGGAGGGGGAGGCGTCGTATCTGCTCACCTGCGACAGGGGTCAGGGCCTCTTCTGCCTGGGCTCCGAGCGGGCGCCGCTTCGGATCGTGGCCTCCGAATTCGAGCATTCGCTGTGCACGAGCAACCCCTCTGAGGTGGCCGGGCCGGGAGAGGCGACGGCGTGAGGTGGATCGCATCCGGTCTCGTCTGTCTCTTTGTGGTGCCGGTGCTCGCCCTTGCCGCCGCCGGGGAGGGAGACGTCGCTCCAGCTGGCCAGGGAGGGAATCTGGCCGCCGCGGTCCTGTCGCACCCGGGCATTCGCCTCTCTACTGACGCGCTGCGAGACGTGGAGGCTGGCGACGTCGATGCTCGGCTGCTGCAGGTGCTGATCGTCCTGGCGTCCGAGCACGACCTCGGCGCGGTCGGTCCGATTCGAACCGGCCACTCCTACTACGTCCATGGGACCACGCGGGTCTCGAACCACGCCTTCGCCCGGGCCGTCGATATCGGGGCGGTGGACGGCGCGAGGGTGTCGGTGAACAACGATGGGGCTCGCGAGGCGGTGGCGTTGGCGCTCTCGCTCGCAGCGCCGCTGAGGCCCGATGAGGTGGGCTCTCCCTGGCTGATCCCGACGCCGGGCCTCTCCGTGTTCAGCGACGCGGATCATCTCGGGCACCTCCACCTGGGGTGGCGGTGAGTGTGTCGTCACTCCTGCTGCAGGAGGCGGCGTGGAGACGGTGAACGAGCCGACGCCCTTCCCGACTCCCACCGGGCCGCTCTCCAGCTTCCTCGCCGATCCCGAGGCCTTCTACCGCCATCTCCTCCGGACCGCCGTGTCGTTCGCTTCCGAGGCCCCTCAGGTCCTTGCGGCCGTCGGAGCGGCTGCGGCGGTCCTCCTTGTCGCTGCGCTGCTCCTGCTGCGCGCCCGCGACCGTCGGCTGCTCAGCGGGGCCAGGCGCATCGTGATCCTCCCCCCGCCGGCGCTGGAACCCAAAGGGGCACAGGCCTTCTGGATGGGAATGCATGCCCTCCTGCGGCCCTGGTGGAAGCGGCTTCTCCTCGGTCAGACCCACCTCTCCTGGGAGTTCACCGCGCGCCCCGAGGAGGTCGAGATTTCGTTGTGGCTCCCCGACGTCGTCCCGCCACGGCTTGTGGAGCAGGCCATCGAGGCCGCGTGGCCGGGGGCGCGTGCGGTGAGGGGGGAGGGTGACCCCCTGTCCGTCGCCAAGCCAACGGCGCTCACCGAGCTCAGGCTGGCGCAGCCCGACTGGTTCCCACTCGGCGCGGGGCCGGGAGACGACCCGCTCAAGCTCGTGCTCGCGGCGCTCACCGGGCTCGATACCGGCGAGGAGGCCGTCATCCAGGTGCTCGCCCGGCCGGCGACATCGTCGAGGCGCCGGCGGTTGCTGAACGCAGCCCGGGCGCTGCGGGCCGGTGGCAGGCCGGGGAAGCTCATGTGGCGGGCGGCCCGGACCGGCGCGACCGCGCGGCCGGCCCCGGACCCCGCCGCCGACGCAGATGTCCGCGCGGTTCTCTCCAAGGCGTCCGCGCCGCTCTTCCATTGCCTGATCCGCGTCGCCGTCACCTCCCCGACCAAGGACGCCGCAAGGGGCAGGATCGCCTCGATCGCCGGGGCGTTCTGTGTCTTCGAGGGCCGGAATGGGTTCAGGCGCCGGCGGGTTCGAGGAGCGGCCGGCCTCGCCAGCCGCGGCCTCTCCGCCTCCTCCTACCTGCTGTCGGCGCCCGAGCTGTCGCAGATCGCAACCATGCCTGCCTCGGAGTCCATGCCCGGCCTGGAGCGGGCCGGAGCCCGGTCGGCGCCGCCCACGCGCATGCTGCCCTCCGAGGGCAAGGTGCTGGGGCGTGCCGACCATCCGGCCAGCGACCGAACGGTCGCGATCTCCGTCGAAGACGCCCGGCACCACCTCCACGTCGTGGGCTCCACCGGGACGGGCAAGTCGACACTCCTCGCGCAGCTCGTGCTCCAGGACGCTGCCGCGAAGCGGGCGGCGGTCGTGATCGACCCGAAGGGAGACCTCGTGGAGGCGATCCTCGAGCGCCTCCCCCGCGGATCCGAGGAGCGCACCTGCCTGCTCGATCCGGAGGACCCCGAGTGGGCGGTCGGCCTCGACCCTCTACGGGGAGAGAACCACCACCAGGTGGTCGACCACATCGTGGGGGCTTTCCAGCGGATCTACGAGGACCATTGGGGTCCCCGTACCGACTACGTGATGCGAGCGATCTGCCGAACCCTCAAGCAGATTCCCGGGGCGACTCTCGCCGAGGCCCCGATCCTGCTCAGGGACGCGGCGTGGAGGCGGGAGCTGAGGTACCGCCTCGACCACATCCCCGCCTTGGCCACCTTTTGGGGATGGTACGAGAGCCTCCCGCAACGGACCCAGAGCGAGCTCGTCGGCCCCTTGCTGAACAAGCTCGGGCCGTTCGACCTCTCCGGGCCGGTCCAGGCCATCATCGGGCAGCCCCGCCCGAAGAGGAACATCGAGAACCTCATCGACCTGGGCGGCCTCCTCCTGGTGCGGATCCCGAAGGGCACCCTGGGCGAGGCGACCTCGCGGCTGATCGGAGCCTTCGTGATCGCCCGCATCTGGCAGGCCTGCATGAAGCGCGCCTCGCGGCCGGAGCCGGAGCGGGCCGACGCCACCCTTTACGTCGACGAGTTCCACAACTACCTCAGCCTTCCGCGCTCGTTCGAGGACCTTCTCGCCGAGGCGCGGGGCTATCGGCTATCGCTCGTGCTGGCCCATCAGCACATGGGTCAGCTTTCGAAGGACATGCGCGAGGCGCTCGCCGCCAACGCCCGAACGAAGATCGCCTTCGCCGTGTCGCCAGAGGACGCGGTGTTTCTGGAGCGCCCCTTCTCGCCGGTGCTCTCCGCACACGACCTCTCCCACCTGGGGGCGTACCAGGCCGCCTGCCGTCCCTGCGTGGGCGGTGGCCACGGTCGGGTATTCACCCTGTCGACCGAGCCGCTTCCCCCCGGCGACGCCGCAAGGGCGGAGAAGGTGAGGGAGGCGAGCGCGGAGGTCTTCGCCACGCGACGGTCCACCGTCGAGGCGAAGATCCTCGAGCGCCAGACGAGGGCGAAGGACATCCTGCTTCCCGAGCCCCCGCCACCCCCGGGCCGATCGGGGGGCCAGCTGGGGGGCCAATCCGGGGGCCAACCGGGGGGCCTCCCATGAGTGGCCCTCCCTCGGGTGGGCCAGAGCCTGCCTGGAAGCAGGCTTCCCATGGGCCAGCGCCCACCCCGACTCGCATCCGCGGTCGGGCGCTTCAGCGCCCGCCCGCTTCTGCTTCCGCCTTGGCCGTCCTGAAGACCATCACGGAACGGGATCGCACGATCCTCGCCGAACTCCTCGACCACCGGGTCTTGACGACACACCAGATCGCACGCATGCACTTCGCTTCCCCTCGCCGGGCTCGCCGGCGTCTCCTCAAGCTCTACGGGCTGCGCGTGCTCGACCGCTTCCAGACGCACAGCAGGACGGGCTCCTCGCCGCTCCACTACCTCGTCGGGGAGGTGGGGCTGATCCTCGTCGCGTGGGAGCGGGGTCTGGAGGTGAAGGAGCTGCGGGCGCGACGGGAGCGAACGCTGCGGCTGGCGGCAAGCCCGCGGCTCGCCCACCTGGTCGAGGTGAACGATTTCTTCTCCCTCCTCGTCAAGGCGTGCAGAGGGGGCGAGGACCAGCTGGTGGAGTGGTGGAGCGACACCCGCTGCGCGTCCCACTGGCGAGGGCTGGTGCGCCCCGACGGGCTGGGAGCGCTCCGATCGAGGCGGGGAATTGTGCGGTTCTTCGTCGAGGTGGACCGCGGGAGCGAGCCGCTCGGAAAGGTCGGCGACAAGCTGGCCTCCTATCAGCGGGTGAGTGGCTTCGAGGACGTCCCAGGCCTCCTGCTGTTCACCTTCCCGAGCGAGCGACGTGAAGCGGAGGCGCGCAAGGTCCTCTACGAAATCGGGATCACCGTGGCCACGAGTACCCGTGGCCGAGTTCACGAGGATCCGCTGGGGCCGATCTGGCTGCAGCTCCGTGCCGGGAGCCGGGTTCGCTTGCTCGAGATCCCCGCCTCCTAGGGATTCGCTCTGGATCGCAGCCCCGGCGAGCATCAGACCCCGAAAGACCTCCGGGATCGCGCTGTCGCAGGTGCGCGGTACCATCCTGCTCCACCCTTCGAGGCGAACGACCCGCCGAAGCTCGAGTTTGGGGTCGTGGTCGTCGCCGGCGTGGAGGGGGCTTTGTTGCGGAGCGAACAGGCGAAGGCGATGTGCGAGCTGCTTCGGTGGGCCCGAAGACACCGCTCGCAGGGAGAGCCTCACAGGGAGGAGGTTGCCGGTGAGTAGGGGAGCGATCCGTCTTGCGTGGTGGGGGAGGGTCTCCACCGAGGACCAGCAGGATCCCACGCTCTCGCTTCCGCGCCAGCTTCACAACTCCCGCGCTGCCCTGCCGCCCGAGGCCACCATCGTTGCTCACTTCTACGACGTGGAGTCCGGGAGGAAGGACCTCGAGCTGAGGGGATCGGGCAACGCCCATCGCCGCTTCGAGATCCCCATCCCGCGAGACGGCGGGATCAAGGAGCTGCTCGCCGAAGCTTCCCGCCCCGACCGCCGTTTCGACGCGGTGATCTGCGAGTCGATCGAGCGCATCGCCCGCCGCACCTACTACGGGACCAAGATCGAACACGATCTGGAGCGGGTCGGCGTGGCCCTCTTCGCCGCCGATGAGCCCATCTCACTCAACGGGAAGCGGGCGACGACGATCCTTACCCGCCGAGTCAAGCAGAGCGTGGCCGAGTGGTACGTGCTGGAGATCCTCGAGAAGTCCTGGGACGGGTTCTGCGAGCACACCCGCCAGGGATGGAACGTCGGCGTGCCGCCCTACGGCTACCTGGCGAAGAAGCTGCCCCACCCGGTGCCGGCACGCCGTGCCGTGGGGGCGACCAAGACCCGGCTGATCCCCGACCCTCTCCGGGCTCCGGTGGTCCACCAGATCTTCACCTGGCGAGTGGTCGAGCGGCTCGGATACGCCGCCATCGCCACGAGGCTCAACGCCGACCTGAACCGCTACCCCCCGCCCGCCAGCCCCGACCCGGCACGGCGCCGGGAGTGCTGGGGGCGTTCCTCGGTGTACGAGATCCTGAAGAACCCCAAGTACACGGGATACATGGTGTGGAACCGCAGGGCCACCAAGAAGGGCGGGAGAGTCAACCCTCCCGACACGTGGGTGTGGTCGCCCGAGCCCACCCACGAGCCGATCGTGACGATGGAGATCTACCAGGCGGCGGCCTCCGTGGCGGGGACGCGCAAGGGATCGCGGAACGGCTCGGGAAGGTCAAGCCACCCCCTCGCCCGGAGAAGCTACGTCTTGCGTTCCTTCATCTCCTGCGACATCTGCGAGCGCCGCATGCTCGGCAAGACCCTCCGCCGCAGGCCGTACTACACCTGCGAACCGAGCAAGAACCTGGGACCCAAGGCCGAGCGGCTGTTCCCCAATCACCCGCCCAGCATCTACGTGCGCGAGGAACCCTTGCTGGAGGGCATCTTGTCCTTCCTCGCCGAGCACGTCTTCGGGCCCCAGCGGCGCCCCCTCATCGAGGAGGACCTCCAGGCGCTGGGAGAGGGCGCGGGCCGGCAGCGGGAGGCCGAGATCGCGATCCTGCGCCGGCAGACCGAGGAGATCAAGCTTCGAGAGGCCCGTCAGGTCCAGGCCCTGGAGCGTGACGACGACCCGGAGGGGATCGTCTTCCGGCGAGTTCGGGACCGTCTCGCGGAGCTGGAGCGGGAGCGGTCGGATAAGCTGGAGCGCCTGGGCGAGCTGGAGGCGCAGGAAGCGCCGGGCGATCGCGGGAACCCGGAGCTGCTCGACGAGCTGCCGATCCTCGACGGCGAGCTTGCCGAGGCGCCGGAGCCGCTCCTGCGACGCCTCTTCGAGGCCCTCCGCCTTAAGGTCGCCTACAACAAGACGACGAAAGTGGCGCGCTGCCAGGTGACGGTCGCGGCGGATGCGTTGGACGAAGTTCTGGCAGCGCTCGGTACCATTGCTTTCCGTGCCCCCAACGGGATTCGAACCCGTGCCTCCACCTTGAAAGGGTGACGACCTAGGCCGCTAGTCGATGGGGGCGGTACGGTTGCGCACCACAGTATGACCGGCTTCAGCCCCCCGCCAGCGCCCGGATCACCTCACCGTGCAGCCGGCCGTTGGTGCTGAGGCAGCTCGCATTGTCATCGAACGTCTTGCCCGAGAAATCGGTGATCGAGCCGCCGGCCTCCTCGACGATCACCTCGAGCGCCGCCACGTCCCAGATCCGCAGGGTCGGCTCGGCCATTATGTCCGCCGCCCCGCGGGCGACGAGCATGTGACCCCAGAAGTCTCCGAAGCCGCGCGAGCGATGACATCGAGAGAGGATCCAGGCCCACTGCCGGTCGAGCCCCGCGCGCACCCACCCCACCCAGGACGCGTAGCAGACCCGGGCCTCGTCGATGGAGGCGGCGTCGGAGACGTGGATCGCCTCCCCATTCATACGGGCGCCGCGCCCTCGACGGGCCTCGTAGCGCTCGCCGAGCGCTGGAGCGCTCACGACCCCCACCTCCGTCCGGCCCCCGACGCGCAGTGCCACGAGCGTGGCGAACACCGGAATCCCCCACGCGAAGTTGTTCGTTCCGTCGATCGGATCGAGCACCCAGATCGGAGCGGATGCGTCACCTTGCAATCCGTGCTCCTCGCCAAGCACGGCGTGCTCAGGGAAGACCTCTGCGATCCTGGCTCGCAGCGCCGTCTCGATCTCCGTGTCGGCCGCGGTGACAAGCGTTCCGTCCTCCTTCATCTCCGCAACTGGGGCGCGCGTGAAGTAGCGCATCGCAATCTCGTCGGCGATGTCGGCAAGCTCGCGGGCCACCTGGAGCTCGTCGGCCATTGGGCCTGGAGGATACCGGTCGGGCAGGCGAATCCCCGCCGAATGGGCAGGCCTGCGGCGAGCCCCCACCAGAATGCCGAGGACTTCCGTCCCCTTCTTCATGCTCTCACCCGCCCCTGCTAGCCTCGTCCGGTGCTTCAGCCGCAGACGCACTACGCACGAAGCGGTGACGTCAGCGTCGCCTATCAGGTCGTCGGCGAGGGCGACATTGACCTCGTGCTCGTCTACGGATGGATCTCGCAGGTCGAGTACCTGTGGGAGAACCCGGGTTCGAGGCATGTACTCGAGCGGCTGGCGTCGTTTGCGCGCGTGATCCATTTCGATAAACGCGGCAGTGGGCTGTCCGACCGCGTCATGTCACTGCCGACGCTCGAAGAGCGCATGGACGACGTCCGCACGGTCCTCGATGCCGTGGGGTCGGAGCATGCCGCAATCTTCGGGCTCTCCGAGGGAGGCGCGATGAGCATCCTGTTCGCGGCGACCTATCCGGAGCGCACCTCCGCCCTCATCCTCTACGGCGCCACCGCCAAGCTGATCGCCGATGACGACCACCCGTGGGGAGCGCCGCCTGAGGCTGTGGACGCGACCGTCGACATGGTTGCAGCGCTGTGGGGAACGGGCGCCACCGCGGAGATCTATGCGCCGAGCATGGCGGAGGACAGGGGCTTTCGGGAGTGGTGGAGCCGCTTCGAGCGCCTCGGCGGCAGCCCGGGCGCGATGAGTGCGCTGCTCAAGATGAACGCGGAGGTCGACGTGCGGTCCGTTCTTCCCTCGATCCGCGTCCCGACGCTGGTGATGCACCGCCGAGGGGACCGTGCGGTCAACTGGCGGGCGGGGCAGTACATCGCCCAGCACATCCCAGACGCGAAATGGACCATATTCCCCGGCATCGACCATCACA
Source organism: Actinomycetota bacterium (assembly GCA_050693875.1). Classification (GTDB taxonomy): domain Bacteria; phylum Actinomycetota; class CADDZG01; order JAHWKV01; family JBOGWP01; genus JBOGWP01. Next base: position 34,798 of record JBOGWP010000142.1, on the reverse strand, counting down.
TCGCCGCGGGCGACTCCGATCCGATCATCGACGAGGTCCAGGAGTTCCTCACCGGCGTCCGCCCGGCCCCCGAGCCCGACCGGGTGCTCTGCACGGTGATGTTCACCGACATCGTAAATTCGACGAAGCGTGCGGTCGAGCTCGGCGACCGGCGATGGCGCGAAGTGCTCGACGCCCACAACGCCGAGGTCCGCCGGGAGCTCGCACGATTCCGCGGCCGGGAGGTCAAGACGATCGGCGACGGGTTCTTAGCACTCTTCGACGGACCGGCGCGGGCGATTCGCTGTGGGCAGGCCCTCAATGCTGCAGTTGAGACCCTGGGGATCAGGGTCCGGGCCGGCCTGCACACCGGCGAGTGTGAGCTCATCGGCGACGACATCGGCGGCGTGGCTGTCCACATCGCGGCGCGGGTGTCGGCGCTGGCCCAAGGCGGCGAGATCCTCGTCTCGAGCACGGTGAAGGACCTCGTTGCCGGGTCGGGCATCCGCTTCGCCGAGCGCGGCATGTTCGCGCTGAAGGGAGTGCCCGACGAATGGCGCCTGTTCTCGGTCGCACAGCCCTGAGCGCGGGGAGCCGCCCCCGAGCACTCGCCCGTGGGATCCTCGTACCGATGTTGCCGTTGTCCGTGGCCGGCCGGCGCCTGCTTCTGCTCGCCCTCGTTGTCACCACCGCCCTGCTCGTCGCCGCCCCGGCAGCGCATGCCAAGAGCTACTCGCTGCCCCGGGCCAACCTCGCCGTGCGCGTCAACACCGACGGGACCGTAGACGTCGCCGAGGAGATCACCTTCGACTTCGACGGGGAGTTTCACGGGGCGTGGCGGGACATCCCGTTCCGGTTCGGCGAGCGGATCCCGCTCGAGTCGATCTCCGTGGGTGAGGGCGACCGGAGCTACGGCTCGGGCGGAGACACCCGGCTGGGGACGGCGGGCCCGTCGAACACGTTCGCCTCCGCCCACGACGCCGGAGGCGTGCGCATCGTGTGGCGCTACGACGCCGCCGACCAGCAGCGCACCTTTCGGGTGGCCTACCGCTTCGTCGGGTTGGTCCGGGCCTTCGACGACGTGGCCGAGCTGAACCTGCGGGTCTGGGGCGACCAGTGGCCCACCTCGCTCGGCGCCCTTCATGCCGACGTCTCGCTCCCGCGGGGAATCGAGGCAGGCGAGGAGGAGCGCCTGCGCGTCTGGGGACACCCCGCCTCGGTTCCGGGCACCACCGCGCGCACGGCGTCGGGGGCGACCCTCGACGCCGGCGGGATCCCGGAGAAGCGGTGGGTCGAGATGCGCGTGCTGTTTCCGCGGGCGATGCTGGCCTCGACTGAAGGGGCAGGCATCGCCGAGGGACCGGGACTGGACCGGATCGTCGACGAGGAGCAGGCCGCGGACCGGGCCGCTCGCCGGCGACCGAGCGGGCGGCGGAGCAGCATGCCTGGATCGGGCGCCATCTTCCCTGGGTCGTGGCGGGAGAACTCGCGGCCGCCTTCCTCCCCGCGCTCTGCATCTTCACCTTCATCGCCCGCCGCTACGGCACCGATCCCCCCGTCCCCGAGGAGTTCGACTACGTGCACGAGCCTCCATCCGACGACTCGCCGTCGCTCGTGGCCGGGCTTGTCGAGGAAGGAACGAAGACCGGGACCGACGCGTTCCTCGCCACCTTCTTCGACCTGATTCGGCGCAACGTGCTGCGCGGCGAGCACCAGGTGACCGAGAAGAGCAGCTGGCTCGGGCTGCGGAAGGCGACCGTATCCGACCTGAGGATCCGCCCGGCCGAGGATGGACCCGGCACGCTCGCGAGATGGGACCGCGAGGTCTACGACGCCGTCCACCCGACCTTCGAGGCCGACGGCGTGCTCCTCTCGGACCTCGGCGACATCCTGCGGAAACGCAGGCAAGCGTTCTATCGGGACTTCGAGAGCTTCAAGAAGGCCGTGGCCCGTGAGCTCGAACGCCGCGGGTGGGTCGACCGCAGAGGGCGCGTGATCTGGATCGTTTCCCTGGTCGGGTTCGCGGCCCTCTTCGGCATCGGAATCCTGTTCGTGCGCTGGTCCCGGCCGCGTATCGGCGGGGCACTCGCGGTCGCTGCGGGCGTGAACGGGGGCCTGCTGCTGGTGCTCGGCCGGGCGATGCCCCGCGCGCTGGTGCGGCGCTCCCCGGCCGGCGCAGACCTTGCCGCCCGCTGGCGGGGGCTCGCCCGGTTCCTGCGGGACTTCACGGCGATGAACGAGGCTCCCCCCGGATCGATCGCGATCTGGGAGCGATACCTGGTGTACGGCATCGTGCTGGGTGTCGCCGACGACGTGGTCCGCGCGGCGCAGCTTGTCGCCCCCGAGATCCAGAATCGCAGCGGCCTGTACTGGTTCGACGGCCATGCGGGCGGGGTGCCGCTGCACCTTGGGCGCCTCACCTCGGGGATCGATCGTGCGGTCGCCGCGGGCGCGCCGCGCTCGAGCAGCTCGGGGTTCGGAGGCGGGTTCAGCGGCGGGGGCGGCGGTGGTGGCGGCGGCGGTGGTGGTGGTGGTGGTGGTGGTGGTGGTGGCGGTGGAGGTGGAGGTGCCTGGTAGCCGCGACGGCAGTCACGCCGCAGGGCGCGATTGCTCCTCCCGCGACGGTGCCCGGACCCGTGTCCGCAGGATGGCCAGGCCGAGCACCGAGACCAGCGCGGAGGCAAAGAACACGCCCCGGTAGCCGGAGAGCTCGGCGACGATCCCGAGGCTGAGCGGCCCCGCCCCGAAGGCCACGTCGACGAACGCGGTGAAAGTGCCGACCGCCGCCCCCCGGTCCGAGGCCGGGACGCCGGCCACGGCCAGGCTCATCAGCGCCGGGAAGGCGAGAGACTGCCCGAGCCCGAGCAGTGCCGTCGTCACGTAGAGGCCCAGCCCGCTGGTCCACGCCGACATGGCGAACAGGGCGGCGCCCGAGATCGCCAGCGAGATCGAGGCGGTCCTGCGCGCCCCGAGGACGTCGGGAATGCGGGCGCCGACGGTCCGCACCGCCACGACGATCAGCGAAAAGAGGCCGAACAGCAGCCCCGAGCCGGTGAGGCCGATCGCCAGGGCGTGCAGCGGCACGAACGACGAGAAGCCGGCGAACCCCCAGATGCTCGTGGCGACTACCACGCCGGGGAGCAGCGCAGCGGCGTGGATCAGGCGTCCCTGGGGAGCCTCGCCCCCCCTTCGCGTATCCCGGACCCCAAGGCCGACGGCGGCAGCCGTGGCCCCGATGCTCGCCGCGACCAGGAACGAGACCCCAAAGCCGGATGCTGCAAGCAGCGCCTCGCCGACCAGCGGACCGAGCGCGAGCCCGAGGTACAGCGCCACCGAGAACAGGCTCAGGGCCTCGCCCCGCCGTTCCGGAGGCGCGATGTCGGTCACCGCGGTGGCCGCACCGGTGAAGAAGAACGCCTCGCCGGCACCGTTCAGCAGGCGCAGGCCCACGAGCGGGAGGACCGATCCCGCCCGCCCGTAGAATGTCATCGCCCCGGCGGCGAGCAGTGCGCCCGTCACGATGAGCAGCCTCCTGCCCCGCCGGTCCCCGATGCGTCCCGCAACCGGCCGCAGCACCACCGCCGTGGCGCTGAAGATTCCGAGGACCAGCCCGACCTCGGCGTTGCTGCCGTGCAGCGGTCCGCTGACGAATCGGGGCAGCACCGGGATCGTCGCTCCCACAGAGACGAAGTAGAGGAGGGTGGCGGCAAAGACCATCACGAAGGCAGGCGAGAGCAGCCTGAACCGAGCCGCGCCGTTCGTCACCGTCGTCTCTCCCCGATGAGCCGCAAGTCGCCGGCCATGATCCCATCCCCCCGGCGGTCCGCCGCAGCGGCGTTATTTCAGGAGGCGGGAGAGTCGGCGATCCTTGAGGACCTTGCCGCCCGTCTGGCAGCGAGGGCAGTACGCGATCGTGTGCTCCTCGAAGTAGACCGCCTCGAGGCGGTCGCCGCACCGGGGGCATGAGCTTCCCTGTCGCGCATGGACCGTGAGCGGCATCGGGAGCTTGTCGGGGAGAGGAAGCTGCAGGACCTGCTCGTAGCGGTCCACCGCTGCCCCGAGCCTGGCGATGGTGGCCTCCCGCAGCCGAGCGGCCTCCTCCGGCGTCAGGGTGTCGCCGCGTTTGAAGGGCGAGAACATGGCCTCGTGGAGGATCTCGTCGGCCCACGAGCGTCCGATCCCTGCGATCACTCGCTGGTCGCGCAGCAGCGCGTGGAGCGGCCTCGCCCCGCCGAGCAGATCGAGGAACGGCGGCGGGTCGGGCCAGGCCTCCGGCCCCAGGGTGGCCAGGGCCTCGTCGGCCTCGACGGCATCGGTCGCGAGCAGCTTTGCCCAGGCCGCCTGACGGGTGCCGAACTCCCGGAGGCGGAGCTCCCGTCCGTCCGTGAGGCGAAGAGCGAGCCGCAGCGTCCGGTCGCCCGGAGAGGTTGCCTTCTCGAAGAGCTGGAGCCTCCCCGCCGACATCAGGTGCACCAGCAGCGTGGGCGCTCCCTCCGCATCGACCAGGAGATGCTTGCCGCGCCGGCGGGCCCCGATGAGACGGCGCCCGTGAAGCGCGGCGAGCGGGGGGTCGAAGGTCTTCAGGGTTGCCGGGCCCCGGACGATGCTCGATGCCACCTCGGCCCCGGCCAGGGCGCTGCCCAACCGGCGGGCCATGATCTCGACCTCGGGGAGCTCGGGCATCGCCCATTATGGTCGTGAGAACGAGAACGGAGACCGGGGATGCGACCCGAGCATGGCAGCCCGATGTTTGGAGCCGACGAGTTCCTCGCCCTCCCCGAAGACGTCCGCGAGGAGCTCCGGTCCGACCTGGCCAGGCTCCAGGCAAACCTTCCCGAAGGCGAGATCGCCGCACTGGAGCCCATCGGCCTCGGCGCAACGTCGGGGGGGCTGCTGGTCGTGCGAACCGCTCGGGCGGCCTATCAGCTGATGGACGACGGCTCGACCATGCGGGCGGTGCGCTCGGAGGATGGCTTCGAGCTCACCAGATTCCGCGACGGGCAGGTGATCTCGAACCCGCCCAAGTCCCCGTCCTGAGCCCGGCCTCCCGTCCCCGGCCTCCGCTCCGAGCGGCGACGCCGCTCACCCGGGCACCGCTGCGCACCGGGATCGCCACCGGGGGGACGACCCGGACTCGCCGGCGGAAGTTCCACAGGGCATAGCGATCGCATGCCGTCTCGGCCGCCGACTTCCGGCCGAGCACCTCCCAGAGATACCAGTGGAAGTACTCGTGACAGTAGAGGAAGCGGATGACCTCGCGGCGGGTACGGAACGTCACCCGCTTCGAGTACCAGCGAAACCGCAACTGCTCGCCGGGGATCCGCCGGGCGCCGTAGTAGACGGGCGTGGTGAACGAATGGAAGGGCTCCGGCACCGACAGCACGATCACCCGGTCGTCGAAGTTGCACAGCGCCCGCAGCGACGGCCGGGTGCGGTACCGCAGCGGTCGCACGATCACGGTGTACCCGTGGGCGACCGGCAGCCCCCGCAGCGTCTGGCGAATCCGGGAGGATGGCCAGCCCTCGAGCTCCGAGGCGATGCGCATCCCGCGCCCCAGCTGCTTCGGTCGAGCGGCCCCCCTCGCCACGCCGGCGCTCTCAGTACTCGCGTTCCAGATCGGCAACCGTGCCGGGAAGCGTCTGGATCAGGCCCTGGAGCTGCATGAGCTTCATCAGATTGCCCTTGACTCGGAGCTTTCCCTGCATGAACGCCGCCTGGGGGGAGATCTCCTCCTTGTCGAGGATGACCGCGGTCGCGTAGTTCTGGGTGATCGTGGCCTCGGCCGAGTCGGCCGTTCCGAGGACGACCTCCGGAACCCCATCGGTCAGCCGGAAGTAGTAGGCGACCTCGCTCCCGTCGGGCAGGTCGGTCACGATCTGCTGGATAGTCACGTTCTGTCCCTTTGCCGCATTCAGCACATCCTCGCTTGCCTGGAACCGGGTGGTGCACTCCTTCGCCCACTCCTCGGACAGGTACTTGACCGCCATCGTTCAGCTCCTTTCCGCCCCGGACGGCGATCAGCGGCCGATGGCCGCCGCGTCCCGAAGTCCCGAGGGCCAGTATTTCTAACCGAGTCTCCGCCCGCCCACAAGCTGCCCCACGGCCCCCCCGAATTCTTTCTTCGCCGAATTCCAACGTCTCCTCCACCGTGGCGTGGCCCAGCGCGGGCTCCGCCGTTCTTCGTAGTATCGGCGGCCGCGGCAGGCGGGACCGGGGGCGCCTGAGTTCGGCGACCCGCCTGCCGCAGTCCCGGGGGCCGGACCCCAGGTGGTCAGTATGGGCCCCCACCTCCCTCCCCCGAACAGGTGATTTCCACGCTCGTCGGCCTCGTCACCATCAATGGGATGCGACAAGCAACCGAAATTGCTCGCAGGGCAAGGGAGGGCTCGGATACCCGAGCCGGGAGGAGGAGACGTTCGATGCAAGATGCTCTGGCGTGGCTGATCGACGCCTTCATGGCGCACCCGACGGCCGGCGTCGGGCTGGGAGTTGCCGGGCTGTTCCTCGTGATGGTCTGGGCGGTCGTCTCGAGCTCGTATCGCTACCGCTAGCCGAGCGCGGGGAGCAGGACCCACGTGGTCCGCGCCCGCCTCGCCATAGCCCACCGGCCCGCTCCCCCTGAGCGGGCCGGTGCGCGTGTCCGGCAGCCGATCGTGGGCTCCGCCGACCTCCGTCCCTCGCACCCGGCGGTAATGTGGATTCACATGGGGACCGGAAAGGCGGGTGAGTCGAATGCGTGACGCGGTGATCGTCGAAGCAGTTCGGACTCCGATGGGACGCCGGGGCGGAAAGCTAAGCGGCTGGCATCCCGTCGACCTCCTGGCATCGGCCCTCGCGGAGCTGATCGCGCGCACCGGGATCGACCCCGCTCTCGTCGACGACGTGATCGCCGGGTGCGTCACACAGGTGGGCGAGCAGTCGTTGAACATCGCCCGAAATTCCTGGCTTGCGGCGGGGCTCCCCGAGACCGTTCCTGCCGCCACCGTCGACCGGCAGTGCGGCTCTTCGCAGCAGGCCGCCCACTTCGCCGCCCACGGCGTGATGGCCGGCGCCTACGATCTGGTGATCGCCTGCGGCGTCGAGCACATGACGCGCGTGCCGATGGGCTCGTCGATGTCGACGGGCTTTCCCTTCCCTCCGTCGCTGCTGGCGCGCTATGACGGCAACCTGGTGCCACAGGGCATCTCGGCAGAGCTCCTGGCCGCCGACTTCGATCTGGCCAGGGACGAGCTCGACGCCTATGCCTACCGTTCCCACCTGCGCGCGGCCGAGGCAACCCGCACGGGAAGGTTCCGCCGTGAGGTGCTCCCGCTCAAGGTGGCCGGCGGCGACGGGCCCGAGGTGTTCGAGGTGGACGAGGGCATCCGCTTCGAGCCGGACCGCCAGAAGATGGGCACGCTCCCGGCCGTCTTTCAGGCCCCCGACATGAGCAAGAGGTTCCCCGAGATCCGCTGGGTCGTCACCGCCGGAAACTCGTCGCAGATCACCGACGGCGCGGCGGCCCTCCTGATCACCACGCCGGAGCGGGCCGAGCAGCTTGGGCTCGTCCCGCGGGCCCGCTTCGCCGGCTTCGCACTCGCGGGGAGCGATCCCGTGAGGATGCTGACCGGCCCGATCCCCGCCACCACCAAGGCTCTGGAACGAGCCGGGCTCGACCTCGAGCGCGACATCGACGTGGTGGAGATCAATGAGGCCTTCGCCTCGGTGGTGCTGTCGTGGAAGAAGGCACTCGGGGTCGGCGACGACTGGTTCGACGAGCACGTGAATCCGAACGGCGGAGCGATCGCCCTCGGCCACCCCCTCGGCGCCTCGGGCGCCCGGCTCATGACCACGCTGCTTCACGAGCTCGAGCGACGGGAGGCTCGCTTCGGCCTGCAGACGATGTGCGAAGGAGGGGGCCAGGCGAACGCCACCATCATCGAGCGCATCCGCTGAGGGGCGGGGATGACCGCGGAGCCGGAGAACCAGGCCTCACCCGAGCCGACCACCCTCCGAGGCGAGATCGCCGGTCCGCTGCGAGCCGTGCTGCGCATTCTTATCGCGCTTGCGGTCGTGGGGCTCTTCGTCCTGGCGCTGATCGTGGTGTCGTATGTCGCCGCCTCGACGCGGTCGGTCATCCTCCGCCTCGTGATCGGGTCGGCGCTGTCGATCGCGATCGCATGGATCGGAATCGGCTACTTCCGGCAGCTCCAGCACCCCCCGCCCCCGGACCCCCAGCCCGCCGAGGTGCACCCGTCGCTGCGTCTCGCCTACGTGTGCGAGATGTGCGGGCTGGAGGTCGCCCTCCTACGCGTCGCCAAGGAGAAGGCGCCCAAGCACTGCGGTGAGGAGATGGTGCTCGTCCGGCGCGACGCGCCGGAGATCTCAGCCGATTGACGAGACTGTCGAGCGGCCCACCTGCAGGAAGCGTTCGAGCACACGGGTGAGCTCTGCGATCTTCTCCTCGCCGTTGTCGGAGCGGATGGCATCGGCCACGCAGCCCCGCACGTGATCCTCGAGCACGCGCAGCCCGACCTTCTCGCATGCCTTGATCACTGCGGAGAGCTGGGTGAGCACGTCGATGCAGTAGCTGTTCGTCTCGATCATGCGCTGGATACCGCGCACCTGCCCTTCGATCCGCCGGAGTCTCGCGAGGAGATCGTCGCGATGCTCGTCGTACGAGCCGTGATCGGCATGGATGTGCGCAGCCTCGGGCACGTCCCCATGGTACTCGGCGGCGACGCCCGGGTCTTCGGCGTCAACGCCAGCGGGTTGCGACGCCGAAGCCTGCGGCGATACAGGCCAACCCGGCCCCGATCACCCAGTTGTTGTTGAAGAGGTTCACCGAGGTCGACAGCACGTAGCGGCCGAGGATCACGAGGAACCCGAGGATGATGAAGCCGAAGACGAGCACCGGGATCCAGGGCGGCGACGGCGGCGGCTTGGGCTTGGGCGGCGGCTGGTAGCGGCGGCGCTTGGAACGTGATCTGGGCATTGCTCGCTGGCCTTGGTCGGGCGGCGTTGGGACCGTGCGATTGTACCCAGGTCAAGGCCGAGGTGGCGGATGCCGATGCTACGCTCGTCGAGATGGTGCTCAGAACCATCGGCCGTATCTTCATCGCCGCAGGACTCTTCATCCTGCTCTTCCTCGCCTACCAGCTCTTCGGCACCAACGTGGTCACCGAGCGCAACCAGAAGCAGCTCGCCCGCGCGCTCGAGCACTCCTGGGCCGCGGCGCCGACTCCCTCCGCATCGCCGTCCGCACCGCCCCCGGAAGCCGCCCCCAGCCCCGCTGCCGCCCCGCTTCCCGATCTCGGGAGCGGCATCGGCCTCATCCAGATCCCCAAGATCGAGGTGGACCGGGTGGTCGTGGAGGGCACGGCCGTCGAAGACCTCAAGAAGGGACCCGGGCACTACCGCGGAAGCGCCTATCCCGGGCAGAAGGGCAACGTGGTCATCTCGGGACATCGCACGACCTATGGGGCCCCTTTCTATCGACTGAACGAGATCGCCCCCGGCGACGAGATCCGCCTGACGACCCGGGAGGCCGTCTACCTGTACCGGGTGCTGGAGAGCAAGATCGTCGCCCCTACCGACCTGTCGGTCGTCGTCTCGAACAACGACGCCCGGCTTACCTTGACCACCTGCCACCCTCGCTTCTCGGCACGGCAGCGTCTGATCATCGTCGCGGAGCTTGCGGGATCCGAGGAGCGGCGGGCAGCATGATGCAACGATGAATCGCGGCAGAAAGATCGTCCTGTGGGTGGTCGGCGGAGCCATCGCCCTGGTGCTGCTCTTCTACCTCTTCGAGTTCGTCGTGCCGAGGCTGCTTCCGGCCAACTTCTGATCGGAGGCCTCACGGGGTGCCTGTGCCCGGTGTCGTTCGTTCGGCCGACCGGCAGAGGCCGTCCGTCCGGGCCCGGGCCGAGACGGAAAGGGGCGAGTTATGACACATCTTCCCGCTGACCAGATCGCTCGCTTCCACACCGCCGTAGCCGTCATGGAAGAACGGTTCGGCGGTAAACGAGTGTTGGATGAGAATGCGGAAGCAGAGTTGCGGAAGTGGCTGAATGGGCCCCCACCTCTTCCCTGGACCTACCCGGACCGGGTCACGGCTGACGAGTGGTTCTTCATCACGACGCTCTACGGAGAGATGACGTTGGAAGGCCAGCGCACCCACATAAGGACGTACTTTCCGAAGTTGTTCGTCGGCGCCGCCTTCCGGGATATCCGCAACTTCGTCCCGAACATGCCTGCGTATTCGGGGTTGCGCTCGAGCTGGATGAGTGCGCGGCTGTGTCGCATGGCCGAGATCCTCCGGCAGCGGGCCCTCTCAATGACCGACTACGCCGAAAAACCTGCGTCAGCGCGATGCCGCCGCGAGACCCGACCATCCGATGCCCGCGCTCGACGCCCTCATCCGAGACCATCGGGCGACTGGCTGGAAGACCCTGAGTGTGTTCGTCCGCGACTGCGTCGGGGGGAACTCGTTCCCGATTGACAGCAGGGTTGAAAAGGCCTTGCGACGGCATGATCTTCCGGTCGATGAGCGTCAACTGATTCGACTGACGATCGCCGCCGGGCGCAATCCGAGAGTTGTCGCGAGGATGTTCTACGCCGCGGGGGGCGAGCTCTCGTGAGTTCGTCAAGCCCCGAAAGCACGCATGGTCGTTCAGAAACAGCCCTGTCCATAGGGCCGCAATGATCGAGTCGGCATACGGGGTGGCTAAGCCGGATCGCTCGTGACAAGCTGGCGGGCGGCTACGATGGGCGCCGTGCGCATCCTGCTCGTCGACAACTACGACTCCTTCGTCTACAACCTCGCCCAGTACCTCGGGGCGCTGGGGCAGTCGCCGGTCGTGCTGCGCAACGACGCCGGGATCGCAGACCTGGAGGCCGTCCGGCCCGAAGCGCTCGTCATCTCGCCTGGGCCCGGGCGTCCCGAGGACGCGGGCTGCTCGGTGGAGGCCATCCGCCATTTCGCCGGGCGGATCCCGATCCTCGGCGTCTGCCTCGGTCATCAGGCGATCGGCGTCGCCTTCGGCGGGAAGGTGGGCAGGGCGGAACGCGTGATGCACGGCAAGACCTCCCCCATCGAGCACGACGGCCGGGGCGTCTTCGCCGGCCTGCCGAACCCGTTCGAGGCGACCCGGTACCACTCCCTCGTGGTCGACCCAGGCTCGATTCCCGCCCACCTCGAGGTCAGCGCCGCCACGCCCGACGGCGTGATGATGGGGGTCCGCCATCGCGAGCATCCCGTCGAGGGCGTCCAGTTCCACCCCGAGTCGGTGCTGACGGCGCCGGGAATGCAGCTCATCGGGAACTTCGTGACGATCGGAGCCGCGGCGCGCCGGCCGGCGGCCCGGGCAGTCAGGGGCTCGGCGACGGGGTGACGCTCGGAGACGAGGTCGGCGTCGGGCTGGACGTCGGGCCGCTCTCGACCGTGAGCGTCACGAAGTCGCCCGGGCAGGCCACCTCGCCGACGTCCGGGTCGGTCTTGAACACCCGGTCCTGCACGAGCGGGACGTTGTCCCGATAGACGGACGTGGTCCGAAAGCCTGCCGCCTCCAGCTCCGACTTCGCGCTGGCCTCGGTCTGGCCGACCACGCCGGGGACCTGGCGAGCCCGGTTGACGGTGATCTCGACGTTGTCTCCCTTCGGAATTTTCGTGCCCGCAGCGGGCGACTGCTCGAGCACGATTCCCGGCGCAGCCCCCGTGTCGCAGAAGTCCTTGGTCGACACGTTGAGCCCGGCATCGAGCAGGGCCTCGCGGGCCTTCTGCTCGCTCACCCCGCGTACATTCGGCACCGTCGCCTGCTCCTTGCCGGCCGAGAGCACGAGGTCGACGCTGCCGCCCGGGTCGACCCGCTCGCGCGGCCTCGGGTCCTGCTCGAGCACGCGCCCCTCCTCGATGTCGAGGCTGAACTGGCGGGGGGTGGCTCCGACCTTCAACCCCAGGTCGTCGAGCGCCTTGGTCGCCTCCTCCAGGGTCTTGTTCCGGAGCTCCGGAACCTCGACCTGCTCCGGCCCCTTCGAGACGACGAGCAGCACGAGGGAGCTGCCGGGGACCTTCCTGCCGTCCTCGGGATCCTGCCCGATGACCGTGTCGGGGGTCTGCTCGTTGAACTCGTAGCGGTCGACCCGGCTCCGCAGCCCCGCGCTGTCGAGCTGGCGCTGCGCGTCGAGCAGCGTTTTCCCCGCGACGTTGGGGACCTCGACCGTCTTCCCGGTTCCTCCGCCGAAGAAGGCCGAGAACACCAGCGCCACCACGGCAACGAGGATCCCGACGAACATGAGCCCGATCAGCGCATACGCCACCGCCTTTCGCCGCGCCCTCGACGCGGGGAGCGGGGGTGCAGGGAGCACGGTGGTCCGGTCGGCCGGCTGGAACATCGCAGTCTGGTCGGGGGGAAGCAGCGGGGTCGCCTCGACCGGGTCGCCGACCAGCGCCCGCTCCAGGTCGAGGCGCATCTCCTCCGCCGACAGGTAGCGGTTGTCGGGGTTCTTCGCCATGGCCCTCAGCGCGATGGCGTCGAGCTCGGGCGTCACCTGCGGGTTGAGCCTGCTCGGCGGGACCGGATCCTCCTTGACGTGCTTGTACGCCACCGCGACGGGCGTGTCTGCCTTGAACGGCACTTCGCGGGTGAGCATCTCGTAGAGCACGACGCCGACCGAGTAGACATCGGAGCGCGCATCGACCGGCATGCCCTGGGCCTGCTCGGGCGAGAGGTAGCTCGCCGTTCCGATGACCGTCCCCGTCTGCGTGACGGTCTGGCCGGGGTCCAGCGACTGTCGGGCGATGCCGAAGTCCGTCACCTTCGTCTGCCCGGACGGCGTGATCATGATGTTCGCCGGCTTGACGTCGCGGTGGACGATCCCGTGGCGATGGGCGAAGTCGAGCGCGGCGCAAACGTCTGCCGCGATGTCCGCCGCCTGCTCCGGGGGCAGCGGGCCCTCTGCCTCGATGATGTCGCGCAGCGACCGGCCCTGCACGTACTCCATCACGATGTAGTAGGTGCCGTCGTCCGAGCCCCAGTCGTAGATCGAGACCACCCGAGGATCGTTGAGGCTGGCGGCAGCCTGCGCCTCGCGCCGAAAGCGCTCGATGAACGAGCGGTCGCGGGCAAACTCGGGGTGCAGGACCTTGACCGCAACCGACCTGCCCAGCAGGCGGTCGCGGGCGACGAACACCTCCGCCATCCCGCCGGAGGCGACCCGGCCGGTCACCTCGTAGCGCCCTCCGTACAGGCGGTTGTCGCTCAATCCCGTCCCTTGCCTTTCCCCTTGCGTCTCACCGGCTCGACCCCGGGGACCTCCACCGTCAACGTGACGGTGTCGCCCGTAGCGATCTCGGTTCCGGGGGCGGGGGCCTGCCCGACGACGACGCCGGCGGCCTCGTCGCCATCGCCCTCGACGTCGGCCGCAAGCCCCGACGAGTGGACGATCGCGAGGGCGTCCTCGAGCGGATGGCCCTGCACATCGGGGACGCGCACCGCGTTCCGGCCGGCCCCCCGCGAGACCAGCAACTTCACGGTACCGCCTCTCGTGAGCTTCGTGCCCGGGGCGGGGTCCTGCCCCACCACCCGATCCTCGGACGCTGCCGACGCCACCTCGACCCGCACCGGCTTCAGGCCTGCCCGCTCCAACCGCGCTGCCGCGGCGTCGTAGGTCGTCCCCGACAGGGACGGGACACCGACGGGGGAGGCCCTCCGGACGAGGACGGCGAGAGCCAAGATCGCCAAGAGCGCCGCCGCGAGCGCGAGCACGGCGAGCACCGCCCCCCGACGCCGGCCGGTGCCGCCCGAGGGCGCCTCGGGCGGCGGAACGAGCCGTGGGGTCGAAGGCGCAGGCTCGCCGAACCAGGCCGCCGTCTTAGGTGGGGAAGGGATGGCCGCGGCAACCCTGCCGGAGGACATTGCCCGAAGGGCCTCGGCCATCGAGGCCGCGGAGAGGTACCGATCCTCGGGCCGCTTCGACATCGCCCGGCGGGCAATCGCCACAAGGGCCTCGGGAAGGTTCGGATTCGCCTCCCTCGCGTCGGGCACAGGATCGTTGAGGTGCGCGGCGGCAATGGCGAAGGGCGTCTCACGCTCGTAGGGCGGCTTGCCGGTGAGCATCTGGAACAGCACGCATCCCAGGGCGTAGACATCCGTTGCGGCGGTGGCGCGCTCCCCGGCGGCCTGCTCGGGGGCGAGGTAGTGCGGCGTCCCGAGCACCGCCCCGGTGACGGTGAGGGGGGCAAGCGCCGCAGCATGCGCGATCCCGAAGTCGGTCACCTTCACTTCGCCGGAGCTCGTCACGAAGATGTTCGCCGGCTTCACGTCGCGGTGGACGGAGCCGGAGCGGTGGGCGTGGTCCAGGGCTTCCGCCGCCCTCGCCGCGATGTCCGCGGCCAGAGACGGGTCGAGGGGGCCCTGCTCGGCCATGAGGCGATGGAGGTCGCGACCGTCGAGGAGCTCCATCACGAGGAACGACCGGCCGGCGTCCTCGCCGAAGTCGAAGATCGAGGCGATCCCGGGGTGCGAGAGCCCTGCGGCGATCCGTGCCTCCCTCCGGAAGCGCTCCACGGTCTCGCGGTCGCCGGCGAGCTCCTCCTTCAGCAGCTTCACCGCCACCGGGCGCTCGAGCAAGGCGTCGTACCCTCGCATCACCGTGCCCATCCCGCCGGCACCGATGGTCTCGCCGAGCCGGTATCGTCCGGCCAACGTCTCGTAGCCGCTCTTCATCGAGCGCTCCCCCACGCTCGACAGGCCCGGGCCCTCACCATCGCGCCAGCTCCCGATGGGCTTCGATCACCTTCCGGGCAATCGGTGCCGCCACGCGGCCTCCCGTCGCCTCGTCGCCGAGGTTGCCGCCGTTCTCGACGACCACGGCCACTGCGATCCGCGGCGCGTCGGCGGGTGCAAACGCGATGAACCAGGCGTGCGGGGGTGCTCCCTCGCGTCCCACCTGGGCGGTGCCGGTCTTGCCCGCCACGCGAACCCCCGGGATGGCCGCCGCCCGGGCCGTCCCGGCGTCGACCACCTGCACCATGAGATCGCGCACCGTGGCCGCGGTCGTGGCCGACACGGCCTCCTTCCAGATCTTAGATTTGGCCTGCTCGACGATCGCTCCACGGGCGTCGCGAATCTCCTTGAGCAGCCGGGGGACCGGCACCTTTCCGTCGTTGGCGATGCCGGCGGCGACGAGTGCCATCTGGAGCGGGGTGGCGGACACGTTGAACTGTCCGATCGACGCCTGGGCGGCGAAGGCCGGCGACCGGAGCTCCTCCTCCGAGGGGACGCGGCTCGCCGCCGACCGCAGGTCGAGCGGAGGGATCTCGCCGAAGCCGAACTTCTTCGCCGTCTCCGCCAGCGCCCCTCTCGGCAGCTCGGCCCCGAGGCGCGCGAAGTAGGCGTTGCACGACACCTTGAGGGCCGCCGCCATGTCGCCGCCGCAGCTGCGCCCGCCGAAGTTCGCGATCGGGCGCGACGTCTGCGGGGCCAGGTACTCGGCGACGGGCGGAAAGCTGGTGTCGATCCCCTTCCCGTTCTCGATTGCCGCTGCGGCGGTCACCACTTTGAAGGTGGAACCCGGCGGGTACGACTCGGCGGTGGCGCGGTTGAGCAGCGGCTTGGCGGCGTCGGCGTGCAGCTGCTTCCAGATGTTCCGCATCGCCGTCGTGTCGTGCCCGGACAGCGGGTTCGGGTCGAAGCTGGGCGTGGAGACGAGCGCGAGGACGTCGCCGCTCAGCGGGTCGAGCGCCACCACGGCGCCGGCGTTGCTCCCGATGGCGTCGGTGGTGGCCTTCTGCACCCGTGAGTCGATGGTGATCACCACGCTGTCGCCCTTCTCGCCCCGCCCGAGCAGGCGGTCGCCGAGGTCCTGCATGGTGAGGACGCCCCCGCTTCCGGTCAGGGCCTTGTTGTAGGAGCGCTCGAGTCGATCCCGGCCGAAGACGATCGAGTAGTAGCCGGCGACGTGGGCGAAGAGCGGGCCGGTGGGATAGGTGCGAACGAACTTGAGCGACTCCGACGGCGTGGGCTGGCTCTGGGCGAGCGTGGTCGTCACGTCGGCGGCCAGGATCGGCCCCCGCTCGATCGCGTACTCCTTCAGGAGCAGGCGCACGTTGCCGGGATCGTTGGCGAGGCGGTTGGCCCGGACGAGCTGGATCCAGTTCAGGTTGAGGAACACCAGCCCGAACAGGGCCAGCGCGACGTAGCCGACCGCCCGGATCTGGCGGTTCATCGTCCGCCCCCGGCCGGCCCGATCTCCGTCGGGGGGCCCTCGCCCACCTGGCGGCCGACCTCGTCGGAGACGCGGACGAGCAGCGCCACGAGCACGAAGTTCGACAGCAGGCTCGACCCGCCGTAGCTCATGAAGGGGAGGGTCACGCCGGTGAGCGGGACCAGGTTCGTCACGCCGGCGATGATCAGCAGCGTCTGGAACGTGAAGACGGTGCTGAGTCCGGCCACCAGCAGCTTCGAGAAGTCGTCGCGGGCCCGGGTGGCGAGACCGAACCCGCGGGCGGAGAAGAGGGCGTATGCGGTCAGCACGGCCGCCGTGCCGACGAGCCCGAGTTCCTCGCCGATCGCCGAGAAGATGAAGTCGGTCTGCACGCTTGGGATCAGATCGGGCCGTCCCAGCCCCAACCCGGTTCCCCAGGCCCCGCCGGTGGCCAGCGCGAAGAGGGACTGCACGATCTGGTATCCGCTCCCGGTGACGTGGGCGAACGGACGCCGCCAGACCACGATGCGGGCCTGCACGTGCGCGAAGAGGTGGTAGGCGATCCATGCCCCCGCGGCGAAGAGCACGCCGCCGGACATGAGATAGACGGGCCGGGCGGTCGCGGTCCACAGCATCACCACGAACATGGCGAAGAAGAGCAGCGACGATCCGAGGTCCTTCTCCTGCACCATCACGATCAGCGACACTCCCCACGCCAGCAGCACCGGCCCGAAATGGCGGATCTCGGGAATGCCGATCGGCCCCAGACGCCGGGTCGCCACGGCAAGCAGCTCTCGGCGCTCCGCCAGGTAGGCGGCGAAGAACAGCACCAGCGCGATCTTGCCGAGTTCGGCGGGCTGGAAGTTGAGGGGGCCGAGTCGGATCCACAGCCGTGCGCCGTTGATCTCCCGGCCGAGGACCGGCAGGATCGGGAGCAGCAGGAGCGCGACCCCAGCCAGCGCCCACGTGTAGCGGTACTGGGCCAGCGCCCGCACATCCCGCGCCAGCCAGAGCGTGGCGATGAACGCGGCGACTGCGACGACCAACCAGCGGGCCTGCGCACCGGCAAGCGTGACCTCCCGGCCCGGGGCGTGGTCGAGACGGGCGATCAGGATGAAGCCGAGCGCGTTGAGCATCGCCGCCATCGGGAGGAACACCGGGTCGGCGAAGGGGGCCAGCCGCCGGATCGCAAGGTGGGCGGCGACGTAGACGCCGACGAAGAGCAGCGCGTACCCGGCGACACGGGGCGGAACCCGCGACGAGCGCGCCAGCGAGGCGAGCCAGTACCCGCCGACGGCGATCATCACCGACAGCACGAGCAGGGAGGCCTCGGCGTTGCGCCGTGCGGCAGCGATCACGGCGCGTAGCCTCCCGGCTCGCTGGGTGCAGGGGACGGACTCGGTGCCGGCGACGCCCCTTGGAGCTGGCGGAGGTTGTCGACGATGGACGCTGCGGCCTTGCGGTCTTTCGCGCTGATTCCCTCCCGGATCCGGCGCCGGTACACGTTCGTGAGCGAGCCGGTCGTCAGCTCGGTGCGCTCCACGACGGAGTGAAGGCTGAGCCCTGCGAAGGAGCCGGGCACGCCGCGGAAAATCGCCACCGTGCCGTGGTCGTCGCCGACGAACCACTGGTTCGCAAGCGCCTGGCGCCCGAGGAGCACCGCGACCAGAAGCCCGACCGCGATCAGGCCGAGCCAGGCGCCCCGGCCGCGGGGCCGTCCATGTGGTTCGGTCGGAGGCGCCTCCTTCGCAGGTGCGGGAGCGGAAAGGACGGTCGTCGAGTGGGTGGCCTGTCGTCGACGTGGGACTGGGGCGGGGCGGGGGCCGGGATAGTCGACGACGAGCGCGGTGACGTTGTCGCTGGCGCCGGCCTTCATCGCCTCCTCCACGAGCCGGTCGGAGGCCCCCTCCGGCTCCCCCTCCGCTTCGAGGATCTCCTGAATCTCGTCGTCGTCGAGCATCGAGGTGAGGCCGTCGGTGCACAGGAGGAAGCGGTCGCCGGACTGAACGTCGATCACCTGGACGTCGACATCGACGTCGGCATCGACGCCCACGGCCCGCTCGAGCACCGACCGCTGGGGATGGCGATCGGCCTCCTCCGAGCGGATCTTTCCCTGCCGGGCGAGCCGGTTGGCCACGGTGTGGTCGTGCGTGAGGCGCTCGAGCCGCCCCTCGCGCAACAGGTAGGCGCGCGAGTCGCCGACGTGCGCGATCTGCGCCGCGGTCTCGTCCGCCACGAGCGCGGTGATCGTCGTCCCCATTCCCGCGAGCTCCGATTCGGACGACGACCGACGGAACACCTCGCCGTTCGCCTTCTTCACGCCGGCCACCAGTCCCTCCGAGCTTTGCGTCACCGTCTGGCCCAACACTTCGAGGGCGATCTGTGAGGCGACGTCGCCGGCGTTGTGACCGCCCATCCCGTCGGCAACGGCGAAGAGCGGAGGGCTCGTGAGGTAGGCGTCCTCCTGCGCGCGCCGGCCCCCGATGTCCGAGGCGACGCCGTGGCGAAGCGAGTCGGTCATCGCCGGCTCACGCCGAGTGCGGCCGCCATCAGCGCCGGAACTCCAGATCGGTCTTGCCGATCCGTGCCCGGTCGCCCCTCGTGACCGGCATCGGCGCGGTGACCTTGCGGCGGTTGAGATAGGTGCCGTTCGTCGATCCCATGTCCTCGATGAACAGGCCACCGTCGCGGCGGAAGATCCGCGCATGCACCTGGCTGGCGTAGGCATCGGTGATCACGACCTGGCACTTGCTGCTCCTGCCGATGATCAGCTCGTCCTCGATCGGGAAGACCTGGGGCTTCGCCGCGTCGGGAGGGATGACCGCAAGCTGATCCGGAGGACGCGATCCGAGGGGAGCCACCAGCGGGGCGCGAGCCGACGCGTGCACGGTGTGCTGCTGCGCCGAGGCGCGGGGCCCCTGGATGTCGAGCAGCATCGCGCGCACCGCCCGGGCGAGGAAGAGAAAGATGAGCGAGAGGAAGAGGTACTTGAGGATGGTCAGGACCAGCTCGGGCACTCAGTCCTCCCCCGCTTCCGCGTCGTCTACGAACTCGAGCTCGCTGCTGCCGATCTGGACGACGTCCCGGTTCTCGAGCCGGCGCTCCTTGATCAGGCCTCCGTTGACCAGCGTGCCGTTCGTGGATCCCAGGTCGACGATCCACCACCCGTCGTCGCGCCGGGACACCTCGGCGTGCCGGCGCGAGGCATTGGGGTCGTCGAGCACGATCTGGCACGAGGCGAGGCGGCCGATCGTGAGCGCCTCGTCGCCCAGGGCGAAGCTCCGGCCCTCGACCCCCCGGAGGCGGAGCTCGGGAGCAGGGTGGCCGGCGTCCCCGCCCCCGCCGCCGGACTCGTGGTGAGCCTCCACCTCGAAGCGCCCTTCGGGCTGCCCCGACTCGCGGCTGAACTCGACGGCGACCCGCCCAGCCGGCCTCCAGCGCCGTTCCCGGGCTTGTCCTCGCAGGAGGTCGCCGAACTCCTGCCGCAGGGTGGGAATCAGCCCCTCGAACCGCTCGTAGTCGCTCGGCGCGAGCCGGATGACGAAGCGGTTGGGGACATAGACCGCCCCCACGCTGACGCTCTTGCCGGCCTCCATCTCGCGCAAGAGGCGCCGGCCGATTTCGGCCGGCTGGATGCGGGAGCGAAAGGTCCTGGAGAAGAATCCCTCTACGGCTCGCTCCAATCGGCGCTCAAACTCGTCGACGAGTCCCAAACAAGCGCTCCAGGGGCTACGGCCGGATACTCGGGCAGTATACCGGCGGGCCATCGGGCCCAACCCGACCGGCCATCCGGGGACAGGCGCGGCACCCCCGTCTCTGTACACTGGGCTCCGGGTTCTCAGGCCCGGGCGAGTGCCGGAATTGGCAGACGGGCAGGATTCAGGTTCCTGTGCGCGCAAGCGCGTGGGGGTTCAACTCCCCCCTCGCCCACTCAGTCCTCGCAGGTCAACGCATACGCGCGAAGCGCGATCGGGGCCGACTTCTACCGGACTTCTACCGGAGCTGCGTCGGCAGACGTCGCTCGGGCCCGAACCACGATGGAAGGGGGAGCGCAGCCCAGTCCCATTCGAGCACGACCCCGAACGAGTGGCGCGCGAACTCGCCGGCAAGATGGCGGCCCGCGCGAGGCATCTGTGCATGCTCCTTGGAGCGGGAGCGTGTGTGTCGGCGGGTCTGCCGATGGTCGCCGAACTCGAGACCATCGTTACCAACTCGCTGCCAGATCCCTACAAGGGGCTGCTGTCCGACCTGCTTGTCGGTCGAAACCTTGAACAGGCGCTGAGCCGAATTCGACGTATTCGTAGCTTGGTTGAAGGTAGCGAAACGATCAGCGGGATGACGGCAGACCAGGCCGCGGAGTTGGACGAGCGGGTCTGTGCGAGCGTAACGGAAGCGGTTGATGCAACGGCGCCGACATCTTCAAGGCCATCAACGACGACAAGGGATTCGCCGAGGATCTCAAGGCCAGCTATGGCCGTGACGTGTACCTCGCGCTCCGCAGCACCGATGGCGAGGGGTAGGCACTTCTACCCGTCGAAGAATGACTCCAGAGCAGCGGCGGCCCTCGGGAGGCTTTGGCTCAGATCCTCAAGCAGCTCATCTACCGTCCTCGGCGGATTCCGCAATGCCGCCGACTGCTGCTGGATGACGGCTGCGACTCGGGCCGGCGCGAGGTTGACGACGTCCAGCACGAACTGATCCGGGCCCTGCACCTCGATGTTGAACCGTTCGAGCGCGGTCGCCGGGAAGTCGCCGAGGTTCGAAGTCACGATCACCTGAGCGCTGCATCTGATCGCCGCCGCCAACACGTGACGGTCATCCGGGTCGGGCAGGGTGAGCCCTTCGATGAGCGGCTCGTAGCCGGTGACGAGGCAGTTGGCGATCGCCTCACACATGAGCTGTCGCGTGCGAGCGAGGCGCGACGCGTCGAGATCGGGCCTTCGCTCCAGGATGCTGCTCACCATCTCGTCGAGGATCTGCTCGGACCACCGGGCGCGGAAGAGCCCGGTCTGTCCGAGCCGAACGAGAAGGTCTCGCAGGCCCGGCGGATGGAGGACGTCTGCGTCGTACAAGGCGGTGAAGGCCACCGTCCTGCATCTCAGTCGTAGAGGCCGAGATCCTCTGCCTCGCGAGTCAGCTCGTCGAGCACTTCCCGACGACGCGCGTCGTCGCCGCGCTTGTAGTCGAGCACGTCGACGAGCTGAACCTTGCGCCGGTTGCCGACGCGACGGAACGGGAGCCGGCCCTCATCGAGCAGCTTGATGAGGTACGGACGCGACACGTTCATGAGATCGGCTGCCTGTTGAGTGGTGAGTTCGGCGTGGACCGGTGCGACGGTGACGGCGTTGCCGTTGGCGAGTTCGGCGAGGACATCGACGAAGAAGCGGAAGGCGACGGCGGGGATGACGACCTGCGTCTCGGCCCCGTTCTCGTCGGTGCACAGCCGGACACGAGCGGTCGGCGTCGGATGGGCGCGGAGGAAGTCGTTGACGTCAGCGACCGCTTGGGCCGCCTGGTCGGCAGCGGTCTTGTCCGGCAGCTCGAGCTCTCGGAGCGCGGCGGTGACCCTGGACATCGTTGTCCTCCTCGTCGCGACAGATCTTCTTCCATCGGTGCCTCAGTATGGCGGACTTGAGGAGGATTCGCAATATCCGCAGTAATCGAAGTAGGCGATGCTATCCTCGCTTCAGTCTCATACTCCCTGCGTACGGTCGACTTGGGCCGACCCCGAAGGAGTGCGTGTTGCGCGCTGAAGACGCCGTCACCCGCCAGCTCACCGCCCCCTCCGCCGAACTCGACGGGCTGTGGGACTCGATCGTCACGCCCCAGGACGGGAAGGACCGGCTGGTTCGGCACGCAGCCCTCGCTCTCGCGGCGAGGCCGTCTCCCGTTCACGACCACCGCATTGCACGGTCTGCTCCTCCTCCACGGGCCGCCTGGCACCGGCAAGACCACGCTCGCCCGCGGCCTCGTTCAGCAGCTGGCCAACGTAGTCGGAGGGCCGGTGCGGCTCATCGACGTGAACCCGCACGGACTGATGAGTGCCGAGTACGGCCAGTCCCAGAAGCTCGTCTCCGCTCTGCTCTGAGAAGTCATCCCAGCCTACGCCGACGACCGGCGGCCGACCGTCGTCGTCCTCGACGAGGTGGAGTCAATGGCCGTCGACCGAAGCGAGGCATCGCTGGCCGCCAACCCTGTGGATGTCCACCGAGCGACCGACGCCGTGCTCACCGCCCTCGACCAGCTCACCGCAACACATCCCCACATCGTGACGGTGGCGACCTCGAACTTCATCTCCGGCCTCGACCATGCATTTGGTCTCACGGGCAGACGTCGCAATCAACGTGCCGGTGCCGGACGCCGAAGCACTCGCAGTCATCCTGCGCGACACACTGCACGGCTACTCGTCCGCCTTCCCCCAAGTTGCGCATCTGGCCAAGAGCCCGGCGCTGCGTGTCACCGCAGCGCTCCTCGGCGTCGACGGTAGGGCGGCCCGCAAGCTGGTCGCCGACGCTGCGGCTCGCCGCCTGGAGACTGCCATCGACCCCGGCAAGCTCACCGTGGAGGATCTTCTTGCCGCGGCGAACCAACGGGAGGTCGAGCGCCCGGAGGTCAGACGTGGCGCGGCATAGGGACATCGCAGCCAGCCCCGCACGGACCGCATCGGATACGTGGGCGTCATCAGCGAACTGATCGCGGCCACCCCGGATCGCTCAGGGGACATCGACGGCGACGAAGTGCGACACGAGCTCGACGCCGCTGCGCTGGCCGGCACAGCGCTCATCGCCGCCGGCTACACCGAAAGGGCTGACATCTCCGTCGTCGCGGCCCCCCGCCGCCTAACAATCCGGACGATCGCTGGCGCCGACGCCTTCAGGGCTGAGGCGGACGAGAACCTCAACCCGGTGCCCGGAGCCGCGACCGCGAATGACTGGGATGGTCTACTTGCCGAACCCCAACGGACTCGCCGCCCTCGTTGAGGACGTCGTCAGCACCGCGGACCATCTCTCGGTCGGCACGCCGCCAGTGGAGACCTCGGATGCCAGTAGTTCCGCTGCGACGACCATCGACCTGCGCCGCCTCGACCCGTCCAGGAGAACCTGAGTCATGCCGACCGCGACCACGACCTACACCATCACCAGAACGCACACCGCGACGCACCTCAGCAACGCCATCGCCGGCGCGATCGCCGAGATCCTGACCCATCTGGGCGTCTCGGCCCGGTCTCTCATGTCCGAGTGGTCGACCGAGTAAGACCCGGCCATCCGCGCGTGGATCATCGAGGGATCGCTCGACAAGATCGTCGTCGAGTGCCACCGCCCGGGCGGGCGCGTCGACCCAGTGCTCGAGTTCCCGATCGAGTACTACGGCGACGGCTCCGGCAGCCTCTCGCACCGCCACGTCGCCCTGGCCCGCCAGTGGGCCAAGCTCAAGTCGGTGCCAACCGGCACGACGTTCAAGGCCGGCTGGGGCCCGGCCCAGCGTGCATCGACCTCGGCGTTGCGCAGCGTCAGCCTCGGCACGCTTGCCGCCGGACCGCACGCGTCAGCCTCAGTTCGATATCTGACGAGCTGACGATGAGCTACGTCGCCGACGCCTTCAGCAACCTCAAGAGTGCGCTCGAGATCACGCAGACCGAACAAAGCTTGGCGTCGAGCCGCCGCCAGGCGATCTACGACCACCTCGGCAGCCGCTGGGACATCACCTCTGCCTTCCTCACCGGCAGCTACGACAGGCACACCAAGACCAAGAAGTTGAAGGACGTCGACGTCTTCGCGGTGATCGATCCCGCCGGAGAGCAGGCGTCCCTTCGGCAGCGCGGCCCTTCGGCCGTCCTCCAAGACCTCGAGGCGGTGCTCGACGAGAAGTACCCCGGTCAGATCACAGTCGACGTCGTCGCGTGCGTGATCTCGTTCGGTTCGGAGGAGATCACCTCGTTCGAGGTCGCCGGCGTTCGAAGGAACCGGCGGCGGATACGAGATCCCTGACACCGTCAGCGGACGATGGATCGCGACGGACCCGACCAAGCACGCGGAAGCCACCTCGGCCAAGAACGAAGCCTGCGACGGCAAGTGGGTCCCCTTCGTGAAGATGGTGAAGGGCATCAACCGCGAGGCGGGGGAGCCGATCGACCCATCGTTCCTGATCGAGGTGATGGCAATCGACCTCATCCGCGAGCCGTTCGGGCGCTACCAGGATGAGATCGCGTCGTTCTGCGCGAGCGCCGCTGACCAGGTGACGGACGACTGGGCCGATCCCGCAGGCCTCGGTCCGGCTGTCAATCGAAGGATGACGACTTGGGAGCGCCAAGAGGCGTCGTCGCAGTTCAAGGCCTGGCAGCGCACGGCTGAGGAGGCCATCGACCTCGAGGACGCAGGCAGCGAGCGCGCCGCCGTGGAGAAGTGGCGCGAGCTCTTCGGGAACCGGATGCCGAGACCGTCGTCGTGACCACACACATCCCTATCGACGAACGGCAACGGGACGCCGAGTCGGGAAGGCTTCTCCGTGCGTTCACCGCCGAGTACCGGAGGGCGAAGCGCTAGCGGGCGCTCCGAATCGGGACCAGCATGCTCCTCGCGGCAGCCGCTCCACCGTTCTCGCTGGTATCACTCACCGCCGCAGGCGTCGTCGGAGCGGTAGCCGGCGCCTGGGTCGTCGCGTCGCGACTCGTCCTCATACCGGTCGAGCATCGGCATGTACGACATGCCGTTCGGATCCAGGAGCGCTTCGACACCCGCCTCTTCAACCTCCCCTGGTCCGATCCGCTGTCCGGTCCCTCACCCTCGGAGGAGGACATCGCCGACTCAGCGCGCCGAGTTAGCGGCGACGATCGGGTCGGGCAACGGCATTCAGAAGGCTGGTACCCGTCGACGAATGGGCTTCCCCATCCCGTCGATGTCCTCGTCGCGCAGTGGTCGAGCGTCGCCTACGGCCGGCACCAGAGCAGGGCGTACTTCCACTTCGTTACGGCGACGATCGCAGTCGTCGTGATCAGCGTCGTCGGGGTGGGCGTTATCGGCGGCATGAGCCTTACCGACTGGCTCATCACATTCGCCCTTCCTTCTCTGCCCGCAGCCCTCGACGCGAGCGAGATCGCCCACGCCCATCGTCGGATGGCGGACCGCAAAGCGACGATCGAAGACGAGTTGCTGCTTCCCCTATGGAAGGCGGAGCTGTCCGCCACGGGCACCTTGACGCCCGATGACTGCCGGCGCGTGCAGGACGAGTCGTTCCGCTTCGCCCGCGTGGCCTACAAGTTCCGGACTCGTTCTTCTGGCGCCGACGCGAGCGCAGCGAGGCGAACATGCGCGACGCGGCCGCCGCGCGAGTAGCTCAGTTCCGGGCCGCGGCGGACCCGGCCACGGCGGGGACGCCCTAGGCGCGCGGGCGCTCGTACGTGCAATCGCACGCTCCGGCGATCACTACCGGTCGCAGTCCCCTCCTCCTCAACGCCGCATACCACCGTCTCTTTGTCGCCGACCGGGTCACCGTGTGCTGAGACATGAGGTCGGCCGCAGTTGTCGCACGTGTCGTCGGGCACGGTCCAAGGCTAGGCAGTCCTCCCCTGGGGTCCGCTGCTCCTACCGAAACTTCTACCGGACGGGTCGAAATCCGGTAGAAGCGGCGAGCACGGTCCAGAACGCCGACCGGAGAAACCGCAGGTCAGCGGCGCTTTCCAACATCGACCATCATCGATGAACACCCCGGAAATCGGAGTTCAAGTCCCCCCTCGCCCACGAGTCATCCGGCCCCCGGGCTTCGCAACACCGCTACGATCTCGTCGTGGCCTCCCTCGACCAGACCGAGCGATCCCCGGCCGTCGAGCGCCGCGGTCTCCCCCTCGTGCGCTGGCTCGCCTTCGTCATCGTTCCGACGCTCTTCGTCGGCTTCCTCGCCTACGGCCTCCTCCACACCAGGGGAGCGAAGTCGGCCGTCGGATCGGCCGCCCCGGCCATCGACCTCCCGCTGCTCGGCGGCGGGCGCGTGACGAGCGCGGAGCTGGCTGGGAAGCCGCTCGTCGTCAACTTCTGGGCGTCGTGGTGCCTCCCGTGCCGGGAGGAGGCGCCGGCGCTGCAGCGGGCCTGGACGCAGAACCGCGACGGCGATCTCGTGGTGCTGGGCGTCAACATCCAGGACGGGGAGGAGGACGCGCGCTCGTTCGTCGAGGAGTTCGGCATCACCTATCCGATCGCACGCGACGTCAACCTCGACCTGGCGACGAAGTTCGGGGTCCGCGGTCTCCCCGAGACCTATTTCATCGACCACACCGGCCGATTCCGGGCCATCGGGAGTGGAAAGAAGATCGACACCCAGCGGGGGACCGCCGTCCTCGGCGCGATCACCCCGGCGGTGCTGCGCAGCCAGGTGGCGGAGCTGCTGGAGCTGCGAGACGCAGCCCGGAAGGCGGGCTGACCGGCGGCGGTCCGTCGGCTTCAGGAGAGGATCCGCGCCGCCTCCTGCTGCGCCCGGCGGTAGATCTCCTTGATAGGCCGGCCGGTCGCACGTGCCGCAGCGGCACAGTCGGCGTACTCGGGTGCGACGTTCACCACGGCACCGGCCCGGCCGGCCACCTTCACCCGCACGCGCTCGCCTTCGACCTCGACGTCGACCCAGCTCCGCTCGAGCATGTAGCGCGCCACCGGGTGCGACCGCACGCCGATCGTGGTGGTCTCGGCGAGCAGAACCTCGCGCACCGCCGCCTCGAGTGGCGGAGGGCTCAACACCTGCACGATCGTCGCTGGGCGGCCCCGGCGCCCGATCACCGGGACGAGCCACACGTCCACCGCCCCTGCGGCGAACAGCCGCTCGGCGGCGTACTCGAACAGCTCGGGGTTCATGTCGTCGACCGTCGCCTCGACGAGGACCTCCTCGACCGGGGCGTCCGGGGGCGGCTCGAGCGGCTCGCCGATCACCGCTCGCACGACGTTCGGGATCGGCAGGTCGGCGCGGCCCGCGCCGAGCCCCACCGACGAGATGCGCATCGCCGGGAGGTCGCCGAACGACTCTGCGCACGCGGCGAGGATCGCCGCCCCCGTCGGCGTCACGAGCTCGGCGTCGATGGGCCTCCCGTAGATCGGGGCACCGCGGAGGATTTCCAGCACGGCTGGGGCCGGCACCGGCAGCGGGCCGTGCTCGGTCTCGATCATGCCGCGCCCGGTCGCCACCGGCGACGCGACCATGCGGGAGACGCCGAGCGAGCGAAGCGCCGCGGCCACACCGACGGTGTCGACGATGGTGTCGACACCCCCCACCTCGTGCAGGCGCACCTCGTCCAGCGTCGTGCCGTGCACCGCGGCCTCCCCGGCGGCGAGCCGCTCGACGATCCCGAGGGCGACGGCGGCCATGTCCGGGTCGAGCACTGCATCATCGATCACCCCTCGAAGCTCCCGGTAAGTTGAGGTCGGCGGATGCGTCCGGGCGGTGATCTCCAGCCGAGCCGCGCGCAGCCCGCGCCGGTGAACGGTGACGACGCCGACACAGAGCCCCAGTCCGAACCGGTCGAGCTGCGCGTTGACGTCCTCGACCCGCGCCCCCGCGTCGATCAGGGACGCGAGGAGCATGTCGCCGGATGCCCCGGCGAAGCAGTCGAGGTAGGCGATCACGAGAAGGGCTGGTCGCCGGCTTCGAGGCGCCGCCGCAGGATCAGGGCCGCCAGCACTCCTGCTCCGAACCCGTTGTCGATGTTCACCACCGCCACGCCGGGGGCACAGGCATTGAGCATCGTGAGCAGCGGAGCGATCCCACCGGCACCGGCACCGTAGCCGACCGAGGTCGGAACGGCGATCACGGGGACGGCCCCCATCCCGGCGATAACGGCAGGGAGCGCGCCGTCCATGCCCGCGACGGCGACGACGACCTCGGCCCGCTCGAGCAGCGGGTGGGAGGCGATCAGGCGGTGGAGGCCGGCAACGCCCACATCGGTGATGCGCTCCACCTTCACCGCCATCGCCTCGGCGGTGCCGGCAGCCTCCTCGGCAACGGGCAGGTCCGAGGTGCCCGCCGACACCACCGCAGCAACCCCGAGCGGCGGACCGGGAGCGGCGCGGGCGACGATCAGGCGGCTCGACTCGTGCCAAACCGCCTCCGGCGCGACGACGGCCACGGCCGCGTACTGCTCCGCCGAGGCGCGGGTCACCAGCACTGCGCCGGTGGTGCGCTCGGTGAGCTCGCGGGTGATGGCGGCGACCTGTTCGGGCGTCTTGCCCGGACCGTAGACCGCCTCGGCCACCCCGGTCCGCATCTCCCGGTGATGGTCGACGCGCGCGAACCCGAGGTCGGCATACGGGAGGAACTTCAGCTCCCGCACCGCCTCGTCGACCGGCATCCGTCCGGAGGCCACCTCCTCGAGCATCCGCCGCACCACCGACTCGTCCATGTTCTCCCCGCTCGGGAAAAAGGATAGGGCGACGGCCCCCATGCTGCTCCCGCGGCTCTCGTCGGGCCGGCACAAAGCCTGCGTCGTGGAACGCCCGTCCAGTATCCTTATGCCTCCCCACACGGTGAGGCGATGGATCGCACGAACCTGATCACTGTTGCCGCGCTCTCATTCGGCGTGCTCGGGGTGATCCTGTCGATCACGGCTCACCGGCGGATCTCCTCGGCGCGGAGATCGCTCACCCTCCTGCAGGGGGGCCACGACGGCGAGACGCTGGTCGAAGCGGTCGCCTCGTACATCGCCGAGGTCGAGAAGGTCCGGGACGATATGAACCAGCTCGGCCGCCGCCAGCAGGACCTGTTCGGGCGGCTGCGAGCCTCGGCACGAAACCTCGGAGTCGTCCGTTACGACGCCTTCGAGGAGATGGGCGGCCGCATGTCCTTCTCGGCCGCTCTCCTCGACGACGAGGGCAACGGCGTGGTGATCACCTCGATCAACGGCCGCACCGAGGCGCGCACGTATGCCAAGTCGATCGAGCAAGGCAACTCCGACCACAACCTCTCCCCCGAGGAGCGGGAGGCAATCTCGGAAGCGTTGGGAGGCGCCCGGGCCAAGGTACGGAGGTAGGCGATGATCAGACGTCGGGAGCACGCCGGTTCGGCCACGATGCAAGCGCCGGAACCGCCGAAGGAGGTCGCTGAGGTTCCCAAACGCGAGGAGCCGCGGCCACAGCCGGCGAGTGAACCCTCGCCACCACCAGGATCGGAGAAGACCGTGACCGTGATCGGCAGCGGCGCGCAGCTGGAGGGCAAACTCGTCTCCGCTGCCTCGCTGCGCATCGAAGGGGTCGTGAAGGGCACGGTAACGGCGGAGGGCGATGTCGTCGTTGCCCCGGACGCCGACGTCGCCGCGGACATCAAGGCGACGAACGTCACGGTCGGGGGCCGCTACAGCGGCAACATCACTGCGGGCGGAACCCTCGAGCTCACCTCGACCGCCAGGGTGAAGGGGAACATCAGCTGCCGGTCGCTCGTCGTGAACGCCGGGGCCACCTTCTCCGGCGAGTCGAGCATGGACGCCGCAGGCCCGGGCGAGCCGGCCAAGGCCGCGACGAAGCCATCGATGGCCACGAGCAAGGAGCCGTAAGCTCCCGGCGTGATCGATCTCAAGCTGCTCAGGGCCGATCCCAAGCGCGTCCGTGATTCCCTTGCCCGGCGCGGGGCGAAGGTCGACCTCGATGCGGTCGTCGAGCTCGATGCCGCCCACCGCCGGCTCCTGAATGCGCTCGAGGTCGGCCGCGCCGAGCAAAACCAGGCCAGCCGCCGTATCGCCGATGCCTCGGGGGAGGAACGGCAAAGGGCGATCGAGGCGATCCGCGAGCTGGCCGGGCGGCTGAAGGGCCTCGAGGGCGACGTGCAGCAGACCCGGTCGGCCCTCGACGCCGCCCTTGCCGAGGTGCCGAACCTGGTCCACCCGGATGCGCCGGAAGGGGCGGGAGACGACGCCAACCGTCTGGTGCGCGAGGTCGGCGAGCGGCACGACCTCCCGTTCGAGGCACTCGACCATCTCGACCTGGGGGAGCGCCTCGGGATCATCGACGTCGAGCGGGCGGCGAAGGTCTCCGGCTCGCGCTTCACCTTCCTGGTCGGCGAGGCGGTGTGGCTCGAGCTTGCCCTGGTCCGGCTGGCCTTCGACCGGCTCGCCGCACGCGGCTTCGTGCCGGTGCTGCCCCCGATCCTGGTGCGGGAGGAGGCGATGTACGGCACCGGCTTCTTCCCCACCGACGAGGCCCAGGTGTACCGGACCGCCGACGACGACCTCTACCTGGCTGGCACGTCCGAGGTCCCCATCGCGTCGATGCACGCCGAGGAGATCCTCCCGGCGACCGGCCTGCCCCGGCGCTACGCGGGCTTCTCCACCTGCTTCCGGCGCGAGGCGGGAAGCTACGGCCGCGACGTCCGCGGGATCATCCGCGTCCACCAGTTCGACAAGGTCGAGATGTTCTCGTTCTGCCTTCCCGACCAATCCGAGGAAGAGCACGCCGTGCTGCGCTCGCTGGAGGAGGAGATCTTCGGGGCGCTCGAGCTCCCCTACCGGGTAATCGAGATCTGCGCCGGCGATCTCGCCGCCCCCAACTACCGCAAGTTCGACATCGAGGCCTGGCTTCCGGGCTCAAAGCGCTGGCTGGAGGTCACCTCGTGCTCGAACGACATCGACTACCAGGCCCGGCGCTTGCAGATCCGTGCCAAGTCGGGCGGAGGGACCGAGTACCTGCACACTCTCAACGGGACCGCCGTGGCGATCGGACGGGCACTGGTGGCGCTCCTCGAGAACCACCAGCAGGCCGACGGGTCGGTCGCCATTCCCGAGGCCCTGCGCCCCTACACCGGATTCGACGCCATCAGACCCTGACAGGCGCCCCGCCTGGTCCACCACCATGGGCCGCTCTACACTTCGCGGGGAGGGCTCGCGTAACGGCATCGCAGCGGTCTTGAAAACCGCCGCCCGAAAGGGCTTCGGGGTTCGAATCCCCGGCCCTCCGCCACATCCTCGTCAACGCTCAGAAGGCACCCATCAGGCTTGACGAGCCCAGCCAGAGCACGAATCTCGGTCCGCTACTTCTCCCGAGGGCTCGGCGCGCCCTATACTCCCGCTCACTTCTCTCGGCAAGGCGTCGATACTTCCCCAGAAGCGAACGACTTGGGGCCCGCGAGCGAGGGGGGCGGCGCGGGTCGAAAGGAGTCTCTCATGCCCCCATCGCACTCCCCCCTTCGCCTGAGCAAGAGGTTCCGGCTGGCGCTCACGGGCTTGCTCGTAGCCCTGCTCGTCGTGGGGGCCGCTCCACTTGCGCACGCGCAAACCTCAGCCATCTCGATCAACGACGTGAACGTCGGGGAGCCAAATGCCGGCACGACCATCGCGACCTTCCTGGTGACCCTGTCGGAGCCGAGCGCCGGCGTCGTCACGGTGGCCTACGAAACTGCGGACGGGACCGCGACCGCACCGGCCGACTACGCCCCCGCCTCCGGCGCGGTCACCTTCCTGCCGGGCGTGGTCTCTCGCCCGGTGCAGGTCGTGGTGAACGGGGATCTCGTCGACGAGCCCGACCAGACCTTCTTCGTCAACCTGTCTCTGTCGGTCAACGCGACGATCGACGACGGCCAGGGCCGCGGGACCATCGTCGACAACGACGCCCCGCCCGCCGCTTCCATCGCCGACGACAGCGCGATCGAAGGAAATGCTGGGAGCGGGAACGCCCCCCTCGCCATCGCCCTGTCCGGCGTGAGCGAGAAGACCGTGACCATCGATTTCGCCACCACCGATGGGTCGGCGACCAGCCCCGACGACTACACCACCACCACCGGAACCGCGACCTTCGCCCCCGGTGACATCGCCGAGACCGCGGTCGTGCCGGTCGTCGGGGACACCCTGGACGAGGGGAACGAGACCTTCATCGTGACGCTCTCCAGCCCCGGCAACGCGACCATCGCCGACGGGCAGGCGACCGGGACGATCCTGGACGACGACCCGGGGCCGACCATCTCTATCGACGACGTCAGCGTGGCGGAGGGCAACTCGGGAACCATTCAGGCAAACTTCACGGTCAGCCTCTCCGCCGCCAGTGGGCAGACCGTCACCGTCGACTACGCCACCGCGAACGTCACGGCAAGCGCCCCTGCAGACTACGCCGCCACCGCGGGGACGCTCACCTTCGATCCGGGGGAGACGCAGCAGACGATCTCCGTCGCGGTCAACGGCGACCTCCTCGACGAGGCCGACGAGACCTTCACGGTTTCGCTCTCGGGTGCCTCGAACGCCACGATCCTCGACGGGCAGGGAACCGGGACCATCACCGACGACGATGCCACCCCCTCCCTCTCGATCAACGACGTGACCAGGGCGGAGGGAAGCCCTCCCACATCAACCGTCGACTTCACCTTCACGGTTACCCTCTCCGCCGCGAGCGGACAGGCGATCACCGTTGCCTATGCCACCGCCGACGGGACTGCCACTTCCCCCGACGACTACGGATCGCAGAGCGGCACACTGACCTTCAACCCCGGCCAGACGAGCAAGACGGTGGTGGTGACGGTCGTGCCCGACGGTGACGCCGAGCCCGACGAGACCTTCAGCGTCATGCTCTCGGACGAGACGGGCGCGTCGCTCGCCGACGCCGAGGGGGTTGGTGCCATCACCAACGACGATGGCGGAGTCTCTCTGCTCACGATCGATGACCCATCCGTGACCGAGCCAAACGTGGGCGTCACCACTCTAACCTTCACGATCACCTTGAGCCCCATAAGCTCGCAGACCGTCACCGTGGACTGGGCAACCGCCGACGGGACCGCGACCGCTGGGGTGACCGGCGACTACCTCTCCGACGGGGGCACGTTGACGTTCGACCCCGGCGATACGACGAAGACCGTCTCAGCGAGCGTCGCGGGTGACACCCTCGACGAGGACGACGAAACCCTCTTCGTCCGGCTGACGAACGCCAGCAATGCCGGCATCGGCGATGGGGAGGGCGTTGGGACGATCACCGACAACGACGATCCGCCGGCAGCTTCCGTCGATAACGTCTCCCTCACCGAGGGCAACAGCGGAACGACCAACGCCACCTTCACGGTCACCCTCTCAGGAGCGAGCGGCCGCACGATCACCGTCGACGTCGCGACGGCAGACGGCACCGCGACCGAGCCGGACGACTACACCGCCCAGTCCGGCACGCTCACCTTCCAGCCCGGGGAGACGGCGAAATCCGTGACGGTGCCGGTGGCGGGCGACACGGCTGACGAGGCCGACGAGACCTTCACCGTGACCCTCTCGAACCCGGGCAACGTCACTCTGGCCGACGACGCCGGGGCGGGGACGATCACCGACGACGACGATCCGCCGTCGGCCTCGATCGACGACGTCACTGTCACCGAGGGCGACACCGGCACCACCCCGGCCACCTTCACGGTGAGCCTTTCGCAGGCAAGCGGGCGGGACGTGACCATGGACTTCGCCACCGGCGACGGAACCGCGGCGGCCCCCGGCGACTACAGCTCGGCGACCGGCGCGCTCACCATCCCCGCCGGCGAGACGTCTGGAACCATCGACGTGGAGGTCCAGGGAGACACCCTCGACGAGGCCGACGAGACGTTCACCGTCAACCTCTCCACCCCGGGCAACGTCACCCTCGCCGACGACGCCGGGACGGGGACGATCACCGACGAGGACGATCCGCCGGCCCTCTCGATCGACGACGTCAGCTCGGCCGAGGGCAACGCCGCCATCACGCCCTTCGACTTCACGGTCAGCCTCTCGGAGGCGAGTGGGCAGGACGTCATGGTGGACTTCGCCACCGCCGACGGCATGGCCACGGCCCCCGGGGATTACGCCTCGTCGACCGGGACGCTCACGATCAACGCCGGCAGCATGTCGGGAACCGTCAGGGTGAACGTCGTCGGGGAGGTGCTTGCGGAGCCCGACGAGACCTTCTCCGTCAACCTGACCAACCCGGTCAACGCCACCGCCGCGGATATGCAGGGCGTGGGAACCATCACCAACGACGACGGAACCCCTCCGAGCCTCTCGATCGACGACGTCACGGTCACCGAGGGGAACAGCGGAACGACGAACGCCACCTTCACCGTGACGCTGTCCCCCGCCGCGGTGCAGCAGGTGACGGTGGACTTCGCCACCGCCGACAGCACCGCGGTCTCGCCGGCGGACTACACCGCGGGCGGCGGGACGCTGACCTTCGGCATCGCCGAGGCCACCAAGACCGTGACCGTGCCGGTGGCCGGAGATGTGCTCGACGAGGACGACGAGACCTTCACCGTCAACCTCTTCAACGCGCGCAACGCGACGATCGGCGATGCGCAGGGCTCGGGCACGATTACCGACGACGACTCGGCTCCGTCACTCTCGATCAACGACGTGACCGTCAACGAGGGCGACACCGGCACCGGCGCGGCCAACTTCACCGTGAGCCTCTCCGCCGTGAGCGGGCTGAACGTGACCGTCAACTTCGCCACGAGCAACGGGACCGCAACCGCCGGAGCGGACTACGCCGCCGCGAGCGGGACGCTGGCGATCCCGGCCGGCAGCGCCTCGGGAACGATCGCGGTCACGATCGGCAGTGATGTGGTCGACGAGCCCGACGAGACCTTCAGCGTGGCATTGACCTCCCCGGTCAACGCCACGCTGGTCGATGCCCAAGGCCTGGGGACGATTGTCGACAACGACCCGGTCGCGCCGCCTCCGCCGCCG
>JBOGWP010000141.1:0-9271 GCA_050693875.1 Actinomycetota bacterium | reverse complement strand
GCCCGGGCAGGTCGCAGAAGCGGAGGTCGACCATCTCGACCCCCTCGTTCTTGATCATGCTCACCACTTCAGCGGGACTGGTCGGTCTCGTTTCGCTTGCCATTACTCCTCCCCTGGATCTCGAACGCAACGGATCGGCGTCATCAACCTGTCAGGAAATGTTTGGGGCTTAGGCTAGGCGAGCAATGTTGCTGGGGGTTTACGCGAACGTTGCGTGGGTGTAACGGAACGCAACAGCATCCGACCACCGGCCCACTCGCCCAAGGCTAGGACCCGCTCGCGGGGGCGCCCGCAGGACCGCCGATTGCCTCCGAATCGCGGCCCGGAGGGAGGCTGAGGTGGATCAGATCTCCCACCCCGCGCGAAAGGTCGAGGTGGATGAGATCGGCGACGCTCGGGGAGACGTCCAGGTCGACCTCGATGGTTTTGACTGGTCCCCGCGCCGAGCATTCCAATCAGATCTTCGACCCGGCCGCTGTCGGTGAAGTTGGCTCCCCGGCAATCGACGTGGAGGCGATGCGGCTCACCCGCCACGCAGATCTCGATTGCCTCCCGGATCCACCCTTGGGTTGCCGGACTGATCCGCCCCGAGCAGGCGGTCTCGGCGACGTCGTCACGCCAGTGAATCGAGATGTTCAGCTCGCCTTCGCGCATCAAGCCTCCGGGACTGTTGGCGGCGTCGGGCAGAACGCAGGAGCTGGATTTCTGTGTGCCGTCGGCAACCTCCGAGCCCGACGTTGCAGCCTCACCCCACCTCGGGCGCCCTCGGGCGCCGGCCTGCTCCGGACCGGGCGGCGTGATTCTAGTCGCTGCCCGATTGCCAACGAAAATCGTTCAGGACTGCCGGCATCGAGTCCGCCCCCCGCCGCGAGAAGTGGCGGTCTTGTCGGTGGGGGCTGCTAGCCTCCTGATATGGCGAAGGTGAGATCGGATTCGATCCGGGAACAGATCGAGGAGGCGGAGCAGCTCGCGCTCGCGCCCGGCGCGGCCCGGGCTGCGAAGACGCGCGGCCGGCTGGTCGACGAGGGCGAGGACGCCCTGCGCACCGCCTACCAACGCGACCGCGATCGCATCCTCCACGCCAAGGCGTTCCGGCGTCTTGCCCACAAGACGCAGGTCTTCCTCGCGCCTGAGGGCGACCACTACCGGGTGCGGCTGACCCACACGCTCGAGGTCACCCAGGTTGCCCGGACCATCGCACGCGCCCTGCGGCTGAACGAGGACCTCGCCGAGGCGATCGCCCTGGGACACGATCTCGGCCACACGCCGTTCGGCCATCTCGGCGAGCAGGTTCTGTCCGATCTGCTCGGCCGGCCCTTCCGTCACAACGAGCAGTCCCTCCGCATCGTCGACAGCTTGGAGAGCAGGAGTGGGCGCGGGGGACTGAACCTCACCTGGGAGGTGCGAGACGGCATCCTCAACCACACCTGGTCGATGCCCGAGCCGGCAACACTCGAGGGCCAGGTCGCCCGGTTCGCCGATCGCATCGGATACATCAACCACGACATCGACGACGCCATCCGGGCGGGAGTGCTCGCCAACGACGACCTGCCCGGCCCGACGCTGGAGGTCCTCGGCGCCACCGGGTCCGCTCGTTTCGATGCGATGGTGTCGTCGGTGATCGACGAGAGCCTCGGCGCCGACCGGGTCGCCATGGAAGGCGAGGTGCTCGATGCCCTCCTCGAGACGCGGCGGTTTCTCTTCGAGCGGGTGTACCTGCGCCCCGAGCTGGCACCCGAGCACGAGCGAGTCCGCGTCATCGTCCGCGCCCTGTGGGAGCACTACCTGCGGCACGCCGAGGAGCTGCCGGAGGACGAGTCGGGAAGCCACGATCTCGAGGTCCGCGTCACCGACTACATCGCGGGGATGACCGATCGTTTTGCGCGCCGCGACTACGAACGGATCCGGCCGGCAGGGTGAGCCGGCGAGGCGGCGCAGGTAACGGGTGGGATCCGGGGCCGGCCCCGATGCGGGTGGTACAGTGCCTTCCGGTCTGATGCGCACTTCCCTGCGCTGCGGCGCACGAGTCGCGCGCCGGGGAGGATGAGTGCCGCGCCGCATCGCACAAGACGACATCGAGGAGCTGCGCCGCCGTGCCGACCTCGCCGAGGTGGTCTCGGGCTATCTCCAGCTGAAGAAAGCCGGACGCGTCTTCAAGGGCCTCTGCTGCTTCCATCAGGAGAAGACGCCGTCGTTCGTCGTCGATCCGGAGAAGGGCCTCTATTACTGCCACGGCTGCGGCGCCGGCGGCGACGTCTTCTCGTTCCTCCGCCAGCTCGAGACGATGACGTTCAGCGAGGCTGCCGAGCGGCTCGCCGACCGGTTCGGGATGACGCTGCGCTACGAGGGGGCGGCCGAGCGAGACGACGGCAGCTCGCGGCGTGCGCTCCTGGCGGCATGCCGCGCCGCGGCGTCCTTCTTTGCCGAGAGCCTCCAACGGAGCGGGGCGGGCGCCAGCGCGCGCGCCTATCTCGAGCGGCGGGGCTTCAGCGCTGAGGACGCCCGCACGTGGGGGCTGGGGTTTGGCCCCGCCTCGAGGGAGGTGCTCCACCGGCACCTCCTCGCCCGAGGGGTCACGTCGAAGCATTCGGTCGATGCCGGCGTCGTCCTGGTCACCGACGCGGGGGAGCATCTCGACCGGTTCCGGGGGCGCCTCATCTTCCCCATCGCCGACGTCGCGGGGGATGTCGTCGGGTTCGGGGCCCGGGCGCTCGGCGACGAGCAACCCAAGTACATGAACTCCCCGGAGACGCCGATCTATCACAAGGCGAAGATCCTCTATGGGCTTGACCGGGCGAAGTCGGCAATGGTCCGAACGGGCCTCGGCGTGGTGACGGAGGGCTACACTGACGTCATCGCGTTGCACAAGGCGGGGGTTACCAACGCGGTGGCGACCTGCGGCACGGCGCTGGGCGAGGAGCACTTCGCCACCATCAAGCGCTTCTGCGACCGAGTGATCCTGGCCTTCGACGCCGACGCGGCGGGGGCCCTGGCCTCGGAGCGCGGGTTCGGGATCCACGCCAGGACGGGGCTCGAGGTGCTCGTCGCGCCGCTCCCGGCGGGCAAGGACCCCGCCGACGTGGCGACGTCCGACGGCGCCGACGCCGTGGCCGCGATGCTCCAGGAGGCGGTGCCGCTCATACGATTCGTCCTCGAGGCGGGTGTCTCGAGGCACCGCCTCGACACGCCGGAGGGGAAGGCCGCAGCTGCTCGGGCTGCGGTCGAAAAGCTTGCCTGGGAACCCAACGCCGTCACCCGCACGCAATACGCGTTCTGGCTTGCCCGGCGAATCGGCGTCGAGCCCTTCGTGGTGGAAAGCCTGATGCGGGAGATCTCGGCGGCCCGGCGAGGCGATGACCCCGAGCCACCTCGAAAGGCCGTGCGGCTCCCGGGCCGCGTCCGCCTCGAACGCGAGGCGCTGGCGCTGCTGCTGAACTCTCCGTCGGCGCGGGCCGACGCGGCGCCGTGGTTGACGCCCGACCACATCACCGAGCCGCGCTACCGCTTGCTGCTCGAGGCGGTGCTCGCCTCCCCTGCGGATGCGGGACAGGGCTCGATCCTCGACCGGCTTCCCGACGACGAATCCCGGCGCCTCGCCGCCGAGCTCGCACTGATGCCGCGCAGCGAGGACGATCCCAGCAAGGTGTTTCTCCGCCTGCAGGAGCTCTGGCTGGAGAGAAAGCGCGAGACGTTGAGGGCTACACTCAACCGCCTAGCTCCGGAAGCCGATACAGACGACGAGCTTTGGCGAGAACTGCTGAGGCTGGAGCAAGAACTTCGGGGGATCCGCGAACGGATCGAGGTGGGGTAGGCATGGCCAAAGACGTGCAGATCGACGAAGTCAAGGATCTTCTCGCTCGGGGAAAAGAGAAGGGCTGGCTTACCGCCGACGAGATCGCCGACTCGCTTGGGGGCCTCGTGCTCACCGCCGAGCAGGTCGACGGGATCTACGCCCTCATCGCCGAAGAGGGGATCGAGGTCGTCGACCAGGAGCCCGGTGCCGAGGTCGAAGAGCTCGAGGACTTCCGCCGGGATCCGGAGCTGCTCAAGGCTCCCACCAACGACCCGGTGCGGATGTACCTCAAGGAGATCGGCAAGGTCCCATTGCTCACGGCGGAGCAGGAGGTCGATCTCGCGATGCGCATCGAGGCCGGCCTCATGGCCGAGGAGATGCTCCGCGACCCCAAGAAGTTCGATGCCGACCGCATCCGCGAGCTTGCCTGTCGCTCCAACCTCGAAACCGATAGCGGACGACTGAGCGCCGACAAGGCCCGTGAGATCTGCCGACGCATCGAGTGGGACGGCCGCCGGGCCAAGACCAAGCTGGTCGAGGCGAACCTGCGCCTGGTGGTCTCGATCGCCAAGCGCTATGTGGGCCGCGGCATGCTCTTCCTCGACCTCATCCAAGAGGGGAACCTCGGTCTCATCCGGGCGGTCGAGAAATTCGACTACAAGAAGGGGTACAAGTTCTCGACCTACGCAACCTGGTGGATTCGCCAGGCGATCACCCGGGCCATTGCCGACCAGGCAAGGACCATCCGCATCCCGGTGCACATGGTCGAGACGATCAACAAGCTCGTGCGTATCCAGCGTCAACTGCTCCAGGACCTCGGGCGCGAGCCGCTTGCCGAAGAGATCGCCCAGCAGATGGAGATGACCGCCGAGAAGGTGCGCGAGATCCTCAAGGTGTCGCAGGAGCCGGTATCGCTCGAGACCCCGATCGGCGAAGAGGAGGACTCGCACCTCGGCGACTTCATCGAGGACGCCGACGCGGTCGTGCCCCTCGATGCGGCCTCGTTCATCCTGCTGCAGGAGCAGCTCGAGGCGGTGCTGCATACCCTCTCCGAGCGGGAGAAGAAGGTGATCCAACTCCGCTTCGGCCTGCAGGATGGGATGCCCCGAACGCTCGAGGAGGTGGGCAAGGAGTTCGGCGTGACCCGCGAGCGCATCCGCCAGATCGAGTCGAAGACCCTTTCCAAGCTGCGTCATCCGTCCCGTTCGCAGAAGCTGCGGGACTTCCTCGAGTGACGCGGGGGCGACGGGGCTTCTTCCCCCAGCTCGCCGAGTACTCGCGCAACTTCCTCACGAACCTCGACCAGCCCGGCATGCCGTGGCGGATCCGCATCGCCAAGCTCGTCCGCAATCGCATCCGTGCGACGTTCTCCAGCGAGCGGTGCTGCGGGCACCCCGGCGAGCCAGGCTGCTGACGGCTTCCTCGCGAGCCCGGTCGGGCTCAGCACCCCCATGACCATCACTGATCGCCCTTGCGAGGTGTTCAGTTCCTTTGTCCTCGCGCCCGCAAGGTTATTCTGCTAGCTTTCTGCGGTGGATACATACCGGCCGGGAGAGGTCGCTGAGCTCCTCGGGGTGAGCGTCGACACCGTGCGGCGCTGGGCCGACGCCGGCGAGCTCGCGATGCGGCGAACAAGGAGCGGCCACCGCCTGATCGACGGCGCGGCCCTCGCGCGCTTCGTGAACGCGCGGGCGAAACGCCCCGCGGCGGGGCCGGTGGTCGGGCAGTCGACGAGGAATCGCTTCCCGGGGATCGTCACGAGAGTCGTGCGCGACCGGGTATCGGCCCAGGTGGAGATCCAGGCGGGGCCGCACCGCGTCGTCTCGATCATCTCCCGGGAGGCGGCGGACGAGCTGGGGCTGGAAGCGGGGATGCGGGCGGTCGCGGCGGTGAAGGCGACGAGCGTTGTGGTCGAGGTGGCGGGGGAGCGGTGACGGGCAGGCGGTTCGTCGCGCCGTTCGCCCTCCTCATTGCCTCGGTGTTGGCCTTGCCCGCGTGCGGTGCACCTGCCTCCCCCGGAACCGGGCCCCGCGTCGGCGGACGCCTGACGGTGTTCGCCGCCTCGTCGCTCACCGACGCGTTCGCCGCGGTTGGCAAGGCCCTCGAGCGGCGGCATCCTGGGCTGCAAGTCCGATTCAACGTCACCGGCACTCCTACCCTCGTGGCCCAGATCCGCGACGGGGCCCCTGCCGACGTGATCGCCGCTGCCGAGGAAGATGCGCTGCGCTCGCTGCACTCGGAGGGCGTCCTGCGGGAGGCGCCCGAGCTTTTCACTTCCAACCACCTGACGATCATCGTGCAGCCCGGCAACCCGGGTGGGATCCACGAGCTTGCCGACCTCGCCCGGCCGGGGTTGCTCGTGGCGCTGGCGGCCCCCGACGTCCCCGCCGGCCGCCTGGCGCGGGAGGTGTTCCGGCGAGCCGGGCTCACTCCACCGGAGGCCAGCCTCGAGGCGAGCGCGCGCGGCGTTCTCGCCAAGGTGGCGTTGGGGGAGGTCGATGCGGGGGTGGTCTTCGTCACCGACGCCCGTGCTGGAGGGGATCGGGTGCGGAGCATCGCGATCCCCGATTCGCTCCGGCTGGTCGCCCGGTATTCGATCGGCATCGTGCGCGAGGCGCCGAACCCGGGCGGGGCACGGGCGTTCGTCGACGCCGTCACCTCGACCTCGGGCCGGCGGGTGCTGGCCCGGTTTGGCTTCCTTCCGGTCACGCCGGGAACATGAGTCGCCGGGGGCCGCGGGAGCCCGTGGCTCGCGGCGGAGAGGGCCGCCCGGAACCGTCTGAGGTGCCCCCCGCAGTCGCGGTCGTGGGCCTCGCCGGTCTGGCGATCTTCGTCGTGCCGCTGTTCGGACTGCTGGGGGCGGTTCCCTGGACGGGTCTGCTGCGCGAGCTGGTCACCCCGGAGGTCGGGACGGCCCTCTGGCTGTCGCTCGTCTCGTCGTTCTCCGCGACCGCGGTGGCGCTGGTGCTCGGCGTGCCCCTGGCATGGCTGCAGGCGCGGGGGTCGTTCCCCGGCCGGCGCCTCCTCCGCACCTTCACCGCCTTCCCGCTGGTGCTGCCTCCCGTGGTCGGCGGCGTTGCGCTGCTGCTCGCCTTCGGCCGCCGTGGACTGGTCGGGCGGCTCCTCGAGTCGGCGCTCGGCCTCCGTCTTCCATTCTCGCTCGCCGGGGTGGTGCTGGCCCAGACCTTCGTGGCGATGCCGTTCCTGGTGCTGGCCGTCGAGGGGGGCTTCCGAACGGTCGACCGCCGCCTGGAGGAGGCGGCGCAGACTCTCGGAGCCTCTCGCTGGACGCGGTTCACTCGGGTGACGCTGCCGCTCCTGCGCCCGTCGCTCGCAGCGGGCGCGCTGCTGTGCTGGGCGCGAGCCCTCGGCGAGTTCGGGGCCACCATCACCTTCGCCGGCAACATCCCCGGGACGACCCAGACGATGCCCCTGGCGGTGTACCTGGCGCTCGAGTCCCGGCCCGAGGCGGCGATCGTGCTCAGCATCGTGATGCTCGTCCTGTCGGGGCTCGTGATCGTCGGCCTGCGGGAGAGCTGGTTGGGCCTGCGCCCATGACGCTGGTCGCCGATGTCGCGGTCCGCCGGGGGGACCTGTCGCTCGACGTGGCGTTCGAGGCCGCGGAGGGCGACATGCTGGCGATCGTCGGACCGAATGCGGCGGGCAAGTCGACGCTGCTGCGGGCGCTGGCCGGACTGCCCCCGGCACCGCTGGGCCGGGTGGAGCTCGACCGGATTGTGATGGACGACCCCGCGGCCGGCATCCGCCTCCCAGCCGATCGTCGCCCCGTCGGGATGGTGTTCCAGGATGCCCTGCTCTTCCCGCACCTCTCGGTGCTCGAGAACGTGGGCTTCGGCCCGCGATCGCGGGGCGCGTCGCGGCACGAAGCTCGCGCCGCGGCGCAGGCGTGGCTGGAGCGGCTCGCGATCGGACATCTCGCAGGCCACCGTCCCGTCGCGCTCTCGGGAGGCCAGGCGCAGCGGGTGGCCCTTGCGCGAGCGCTCGCGATCGAGCCCCGGCTGCTGCTGCTGGACGAGCCGCTGGCGTCGGTCGACGCCTCGTCGCGGCCGGCCCTCCGGCGCGAGCTGCGGCAGCACCTGGCGTCGTTCACGGGTGTCAGGCTGCTCGTCACACACGACCCCATCGAAGCCCTGGCGCTGGGTACCCGGCTGCTGGTGCTGGAGCAGGGGCGCCGCGTCCAGGAGGGGACGCCGCAGGAGATCGCAGCTCGGCCTCGCTCGGCCTACGTCGCGGACCTCGTCGGGCTGAACCTCCTGCCCGGCGAGGGAGAAGGGGGGCGGGTGCGTGTCGACGGGGGAGGTCAGGTGATCACGGCCGATTCGGCCCGCGGGCCCGTCTTCGCACTGATCCACCCGAGGGCGGTGGCCCTGCACCGGTCGCGGCCCGAAGGGACGCCGCGCAACGTCTGGCAGGGAATGATCGACTTCGTAGAGCCGCGCGGTGAGCAGGTGCGGGTGCGCGTGCACGCGCTGCCGTCACTCGTCGCCGAGGTGACGGCCGCCTCCGTGGCCCAGCTGGGCCTTTCGCCGGGCGCGGAGGTATGGGTTTCGGTCAAGGCCTCCGAGGTGGCGACCTACCAGCGGTAGTTGCTGGGCCCGGTTGCTACAGCCCGTTGCCGGCTGCTCTCCGAACCCTTCCGCGAATGCGATCGATGCCGCCGAGGGCCACGAGCCGGCTGCGCTCGATGCCGAGCCCGATGGCCGCACCCGCCTTGCCCGAGGCCCGCATCATTGCCGGCGACCGCTTGAACCGCGCCCACACATGCCGGATCTGCTCGTAGCGCTCCCGCCCCGCCCGCGCCCCGAAGACGTAGCCGGCTGCGAACCCGATGAAGGCTCCGCGCTTGAAGGCTCCCATACGTTTCCTTCCTCCAGTCCCGCCGCAAGGTTATGCCCGTCGGCAAGTCTGCTCAACCTCGGGCGGCCCGGGGGCCGATGCTATCCTCGATGGACCCATTCCGGGGTGGCGCAATTGGCGGCGCGGGGGATTGTTAATCCCACGGTTCAGGGTTCGAGTCCCTGCCCCGGAGCCAGGCAGACTCGTCGGCTAGGGCTGCCGCAAGCAGCGCTCGACCGAGGCCCATGATGGCGCGGTGCGTGCTACTACAGCCGTACCGAATGCTGATACAGCCGAACTCGTGCTTGGTGTGTCGAATGCTGTTGTCGGGCACGGCCCGGTAGGCCTTCCCGAACTGTGTGCGAGGGATGCCCGTCTCCCGGCTCCAGAACTCCTCGGCGGCCTCGAGGTCGAGGCCCTCGTGAA
Source organism: Actinomycetota bacterium (assembly GCA_050693875.1). GTDB lineage: Bacteria > Actinomycetota > CADDZG01 > JAHWKV01 > JBOGWP01 > JBOGWP01. The sequence continues at coordinate 195 of JBOGWP010000141.1, read as the reverse complement.
GATAGAGGCGAGCTCGCAGGCGGGTCTCGTCGATGCTGAAGAAGCGTCGAAGCCACCGACAGAAAAAGGGGGCTACTGACCTCGATGTGGATCCCCTGATGCCTCATGTAAGTGACATCGGTGCTTGATCGCACCGGCGTCCCAAGGAAGCATGAGCGTCCCGGCTGGCCCGGGGGGTGGCGTAGAGAATGTCTC
>JBOGWP010000140.1:0-8682 GCA_050693875.1 Actinomycetota bacterium | reverse complement strand
TCGGCCTGGTGCGGGAGCGCTCGGCGACCCTGGGCAACCTCGCGCTGGCGGCACTGGGCGCCGGTGGCCTGGCGATGTTCATCGCAGGCATGGCGGCACTGACCGCCGGACGCCGGAAGGCAGAGGCCCAGCCGGTTCGAAGCGCTCGACCGTGAGCTGAAGTCGGAGCAACGGGCAGGGGCACGTTCAGGACCATCACGGAAAGGCGGGAAGATGCGGAGGAACCACGGCGGAGTTGCGAGTCTCGGGGCACTCGTCGCGTTGTTTGCCCTCGTGGCGCCGATCGGAGCGGTGTGGGCGGCCTCGCCGCTGCGCATCACGTCACAGGTCCAGGTATCGAAGATGGACGTGAACCCGGCCAGGACCTATGCTTCGCCGGCGCTCGCGGTCGACCCGGACAACCCCCTGAACGTGCTCGCCGCCACCGTGGACATGCGCAGCCGCCGGTGCACGATGTTCCGCTCCGGCGACGGCGGCGCCACCTGGAAGCTGCTCGACGCCAACCCGATGCCGCCCGGCTTCCCCTTCTGCTTCCACACGTCGGGGCTCAATCCGCAGGCGGCGCTGGCCTGGGGCCGCAACCAGACCCTCTACTGGCTAACCGTCGGATGGGACACGAAGGATGGCGGCAACCGCCGCAACCAGAACGTGCTGCTCGCCCGCTCGACCGACTTCGGCGACAGCTGGAAGACGACCGTTGTGCGCAGCACCCGCGGGTTTGGTGAGGGCGTCAAGACCGAGCGCAACATCCCGATCTCGGTCGTCGTCGACTCGAAGAGCGGACAGAACGACATCGTCTACGCGAGCTGGCGAGCCAACTACCCCCTCGCCACTCTCTCCGGTAGGTCGCTCCTTGAGGACACCGGGGGCATCGGCGCCGTCCAGCAGCCGATGGCCGTCGTCTCGACCGACGGAGGCAAGACCTTCTCCGACCCCATCAACGTCTCGGGCAACCTCTTCAAGGATGTGAGCAGCCTGAACCTCCCGGGGGTCAAGCTGCTGAACACCAAGTCGCCGACCGCGGCGGCACCGGCGCCTGCGCCGGCGGCGCCGTCGCCCGCTGCCCCGTCACCTCCCGCCGCGCAGCCGTCGACGCAGACCCTCACCGCGCCGGCCGAGCTGAAGGACGCGGGCTCCTCGGCCCCGATTCCCGCGGCGTGGAAGAAGACCGAGTACTTCGGTGGCGGCAACCCCTTCCTCGCCGCCGACGACAAGGGCACGCTCTACGCGCTCTGGCAGGCCTCCTTCATCAGACTCGACAGCCTGAGCCTCCGCGTCGTGCCGGGGTTGCCGCACTACCTGTCGAAGAGCACCGATCGGGGCAAGACCTGGACGGTCACTGAGGCCATCCCGGCCAGCCAGTGGACTGTCGGACCGCAGCTCGCGTGGAGCAAGCAGGGCGGCGCCGATGGAACGGTCCACATCGTCCATGAGGACAAGCCCGGCCAGACGCAGGGTGACCGCGACCTCTACTACCGGAACTCGACGAACGGCGGCAAGAGCTTCAGCGAGCCTAAGCTGATCAACGACGACGACCCCAAGCTCCTCGCGGGGCAGTACGGGGCCGGCATGAGCGTGGCGCAGAACGGGCGGATCGACGTGGCCTGGTTCGACTTCCGCGACGCCAAGGACAACTCGAACGACATCTACTACAGCTCGTCGACGGACAACGGGAAGTCGTGGGCGAAGAACGCCCGGCTCACCGACCGCTCCATCAATCGTTATATCGGCCCGTGGAGCAACGAGTTCGACATGCGCCAGCCCGTGGGGATCGCGTCGATCAACTCCTACGCGGTCGTGGGATGGGACGACACTCGCAACAGCGACACGGTCGCCGAGGGGCAGGACGTCTACTCCTCGGTGGTCCAGTACTCCTCTGTCACCGGGGGAGTGCCGAGCTGGCTCAAGTACTCGCTCGCAGCGCTCGCCGGCGTCGCAGTGGTCGGGATCATCCTCCTCCTCGTGTCGATGGCACGGCGAGGCGAGGGCGAGCCGATGGTCCCGGGCCCGTCGCCCAGAGAGCGGGCAGAGGTCTAGCGGGTCGCTTCGCTCCCCGGTACGGGCCAGAAAGGCAAGGGGCGGCCTCCGGCCGCGGTCCTCAATGTCGGCCTGCCTCGCTCGGCGAGCCGAGCCTCCGGCCGCGGTCCTCAATGTCGGCCTGCCTCGCTCGGCGAGCCGAGCCTCCGGCCGCGGTCCTCAATGTCGGCCCGCCTCGCCCCCGCTCGGCGAGCCGTGCCTCCGGCCGCGGTCCTCAATGTCGGCCCGCTCGCCCCCGCTCGGCGAGCCGTGCCACCGGCCGCGTCGTTCAATGCCGGCAGGGCCTCGCTTTGCTCGGTGCCTGCCGGGCCCCGCTTGCGGTGCGCCCCTGGTGGGCTCTCGTCCCCAAACTTGACTCATTCGCCCGAACTTCGGCACCTCAAGCTGGGCTCGTAACCAACCAACCAGGCAGAACGAGGCGCAGGGGATGTTCCCTGCGCCTCGTTCCATTGTTCGTGCTCGTGCTCGTGGCGGCGGCGCCGGCCGCCGCAGGGTGGGACACGCTTCCTCCCGGGCCGCTGACGGTGGGCCCCGCTGCGGACTCCGGCGCCTGGACCGGCCGGGAGCTGGTGGTGTGGGCGAAGAGCGCCACCGGTGACGAGGCGCTCGGCGCCGCGCTCGACGCGGCGTCCGGAACCTGGCGCCTGCTCCCTCCGCTCGGCGCCCCGGGAGGGCACCGGGCCGTCTGGTCGGGATCGGTGGTGGTGGTCTGGGGTGGGCTGGGGGAGGGTGCGTCGGCCGCCTACGAGCCGGAGTCCCATACCTGGAGGCCGATCGCCCCCGCCCCGATCCCGCGGCGCGTGGATCACGCGATGGTGTGGACGGGCCGACGCGTGCTCGTTTGGGGTGGGCGCAGCGAGGCCGGCAACGAGCCGTATGCCGACGGCGCGTCCTACGACCCGCAATCAGATCGGTGGGCCCGGCTGCCCGCCGCATCGATCGCGGCACGCAGCTCGCACACGGCAGTCTGGACCGGCAAGAGTGTGATCGTGTGGGGCGGGATCGGCGGCGGGCGGGATGGGCGGCCGTTCTACCTCGCCGACGGGGCCGCGTACGATCCCCCCGGTCGTCGTTGGCAGCGGCTGCCTCCGCCCCCTCGGTCGATCGCGGGGCGCTCCGATCAGGTCGCCACCTGGACTGGCCGGGAGATGGTCGTCTGGGGGGGCTGGAGGGAGACGCCGTCCGGATCAGCGACCTACTTCTCCGACGGGGCGGCGTACGACCCGGCTCGGCGACGCTGGCGCACGATTGCGGCATCGCCGCTTGCCCCGAGGGCGTCGAGCACGGCGGTGTGGACCGGTGGCGAGATTCTGATCTGGGGGGGCCTGGGGGAAAGGGCATTCGGCGACGGCGCCGCCTACCGCCCGCTCGGCGACTTATGGACCATGCTTCCGGAGGTGGCCCTCGCTCCCCGCGGGCATCACGTCGCCGTATGGACTGGACGCGACATGCTGGTGTGGGGTGGGACGGACTTCGTGCGGTTCTTTGTCGACGGCGCCGGCTTCCGGCCTTCCCCGGCACCGCCCTCGTCGGCCTCGCCCACTCCGGCCCCCGCGCGAGCCCAGCCCGTTGGGCAAGGCGGTTGGTGGCCGGCGGCGGGGGTGGCCGCGCTCGCAGCCGCCGCCGTTCTCGTGGTGGCGGCGAGGCGCGCTCGCCGGGCGAGAGGCAGCGGCGGCGGGGGGTGAGGGCCGGCGGTTCAGACCCGACCCGACACCCGGGCGGTGATCCAGCGCACGATCTGCTGGAGCGTGTCGAGATCGCGACGTTCGCCGGCGACCGCCCCCTGGTGCTCGGTCAGCTCGTGCTCGTCCGCCGCCGAGAGCGAGGGCGTCGCCTGCGGCGCCTCGACCGGTACCCGCAGCGTCTGCCCGCCACGGTCCGAGACGAGCACCTCCGCCCGCGAGCCGAACGCGGCGGCGAGCCGAACGGCGTCCTCGGCGCTGATCCCGGTCGATCGACCGCCACGCACGATGAGCACTGGGGCACCCACCTGCCGGGCCTCGTCCGGCGGGCTGATCGCGAAGAGGGCCCGCGTGTAAGGAGCCGCCCCCGGCTGGAAGGCCGAGCGCAGGACCGGGTCCAGTGCGTTTACGTCGGGAACCTCGCCACCGGCAACGAGCGTGCCCGCCAGCGAGCGAAGCTCGGTGATGAGCGTGGCGGCGTGGGCTGGGTCGCTCGTGGTGTTCCGCAGGTCGTCGGCAAGCACGTCGACGAGGGGGCGCCCGGGAGTCGAGATGAGGACCAGCCCGCGGATCGAGCGGTCCGCGCCGGCCGCGCGCATCGCTACGAGTCCCCCGATGTCGTGCCCCACGACGGCAAGCCGGGCGGCGTCGACCTCTCGCCGGTCACGGAGAAACCCGATCCCGGCTCTGGCGTCCGCGACGAGGTCGTCGAAGGTCAGCACTTGATCCTGGGGAATCGGAGACAGGCCCGAGCCCCGCTTGTCGTACCGAAGGGTCGCCACACCCTGCTCGACCAGTCGTTGCGCGATGTCCTCGTAGAGGTTGTCGGGGATCCCGCCGGACACGTTGACACCGTTCCGGTCGGTGGGTCCCGCACCGGGCACGATCAGGACGGCCGGGACGCGGGCCTTCCGGGCCGCCGCCGGCAGCGACAGCGTCGCGCTGATTCGGAGATCCCCGCCGCCGCGGAACTGCACCGCTCGATCGAGCTGATCGCCGCCGCCCGAGACGGAGGCGGGGGTGCTACCCCGGTCGCGGGTGAGCACGATGGAAGCCACCACCACGACCGCCAGGCCTGCGACCGCCACGATTGCGGTCCAGCGTGGCCGCCGTGCCGGGGCATCACGCCTTCGGGCACCGCGCGACGACGCCGTGGCGGCCCGCCCGGTGCCCGTGCATTCCCGGCACTTCATGCCGACGGGGGTTTGGACGAGGCATTCGGCGCAGATCGGCGAGTCGCAGACGACGCAGGTCGTGACCCCGTCTCGCCGGGGGTGGTTCTTGCACGGCCCGGCGGCCGCGGTTCTCATCCCGCCGTGCCGAGTGCGGCCCGGGCCTTGGTGACCTGGAGCAGGAACTCGTCGAGGCCGTCTCCCTCGAGGCTTTCGACCTCGATCAGCTTCCTGGCCAGCGCCTCGAGCACGCCGCGGTTCTCGTCGAGGATCGCGGCGGCGCGCGACATCCCCTCCCGGAGCACCGCTTGCACCTCGTGGTCGATGTCGCTCGCCACGCGTTCGGAGAACGGGGGTCCGAGGGCGTCCCCCGATATGGAGGCGTTGACGAACGGCTTGACCGAGAACGGGCCCATGCGTTCGCTCATCCCGAACTCGCACACCATCCGTTTGGCGATCTCGGCCGCTCGTTCGAGGTCGTCGTTGGCGCCGGTCGACGGCTCGCCGAAGATCAGCATCTCGCAGGCTCTCCCGGCGAGCAGTCCGGCGACCCGGTCGAGCAGCTGTGACCTCGTTGCCATCACCTGATCGCCCTCGGTGACGTACCAGGTGAACCCGCCCCCATGGCCTCGTGCGACGATCGAGACCTTCCCCACCCGGTCGGCGGCGGGGAGCGCCGCCGACGTGACGGCATGTCCCGCCTCGTGGAAGGCGATCCGGCGGCGGTCCTCCGGGCTGATGATCCGGCTGCGGCGCTCGGGGCCGGCGAGCACCCGCTCGATCGCCTCCGAGATGTGGGTCGGCTCGATGATCGCGCTCGCCCGGCGGGCGGCGAGCAGAGCGGCTTCGTTCACCACGTTCGCCAGGTCGGCCCCCGAGAAACCGGCGGTGCGCTTGGCGACCAGGGCGAGCTCGACGTCGGGGGAGAGGGGCTTGCCGCGGGCGTGGATCTTGAGGATGCCCTCACGTCCCCGGACATCCGGCCGGTCGACGGTCACGCGCCGGTCGAAGCGGCCCGGCCGGAGCAGGGCCGCGTCGAGGATGTCGGGTCTGTTGGTCGCCGAGAGGACGACCACGCCGGTGCCGGAGTCGAACCCGTCCAGCTCGACCAGCAGCTGGTTGAGGGTGGCCTCGCGCTCGTCCTGGCCGCCGATCGCCGACGCCGTTCGGCCCCGACCGACGGCATCGAGCTCATCGATGAAGACGATGGCGGGGGCGTTCGCCTTCGCGGTTCGGAAGAGGTCCCGGATGCGTGCGGCACCCACGCCGACGAAGATCTCGACGAAGTCCGACCCGGAGATCGAGAAGAAGGGAACCTCGGACTCGCCGGCGACCGCGCGCGCGAGCAGGGTCTTGCCGCACCCGGGAGGTCCGACGAGCAGGATCCCCTTCGGGACCGCGGCGCCCATCGCCAGGAAACGCTCCGGGTTGGCGAGGTAGTCGCGGATCTCTTTCAGCTCCTCGATCGCTTCGTCGACCCCCGCGACCTCCGAGAAGGTGATCTTCGACTCGCCGGTCCCCAGCCGCCGCGCCCGAGATCGCCCAAAGGCGAGGATGTCGCCTCCCCCGCCCCGCATCAGCACGAAGAAGATGACGAACGAGTCGACGAGGATCAGCACCGGCAGCAGCACCGAGAGCGGCACCACGAGACCCTTGAGGGGTTGCTGCTTCACCGTCGTCGGGACCCCCGCCTCCTCGAGGGCGCTCGTGACCCGGGAGAAGACCGTCTCACGAGTGCCGAACGCCACCCAGTACTGGCCTCGGTCGTAGGTTCCGAACACCCGATTGTCGGTGTCGAGGAGGGTGGCGTCCTGGACCCTGCCCTGCCGAAGGAGCGTGAGGTATTGCGTGAGGGTGAGCTGATCGCCGGGGGTGCGTGGCGTCGACCACCAGAGGAGCAGGGCGTAGAAGCCGATCAACACCGGGAGGGCGAGGATGCACAGGATGAGCACCCTCCGGCGAACATTGGTCTCCTGCGACCCATCCGGATTCGGTGGCCGTTCGGGCTCCTTGTTCCTGTCTCCCTTGCCGCGGAGACCCTTGAAGCCTGCCATGGCCACCCCCTCGCCGGTTGAAAAATGTGCCGAGAATTGAACATCAATTATGGGCCGCATGGATGCACGGGTGGATAGTGCATTCTGCATCTAGATGCAGAATGCACAGTGCGGTCAAGGAACGTACCGCTCCGCGCAGCTCTGGGCCTGCGCCGCCCGGCTCGGCGCCACTGCGTCTCCGGCCACGACGAGCACCGATCCGTCCGGCAGCACGGCCGCGGCCTGTTCGCTCCTGGGACATCCCATCTTCTTGCCCGCCGCCCGCCATCGGGACCTGTTCCACAGCTCAGCGGTGGCCAGTGACCGCCGCGTCCCGCGGGTGGCGGACTCGCCGGCCGCCGCGACCGCCCGCCCGTCGGCCAGGGGCGAGAGGGTGAGGCCGGTGCGTGCCTGGGCAAGGTGCCCGGCGGTCGACCAGCTTGCCACCTGCGGCTCGAACAACTCGCTCGAGGCGAGCGTGATGTCGCAGTCGGCGCCGCCGGCCCCCCCAGCCACCAGCACCGTGCCATCCTTCAGGCGCGCCGCGGCATGGTTTGTGCGCCCCTCGGCGAGGCGGCCCGAGCCGGTGAAGGTGCCGGAGGCGGGATCGTAGAGCTCTGTGGAGGCGAGGGGTCGCAGCTCCGACCCCGACCCGCCCGTTCCCCCTGCGATGAGCACGCGGCCGTCATCGAGGAGGGTTGCCGTGTGCTCGAAGCGGCTCGTGGTCATCGCCCCTGCCGGAGTCCACTCTCCGCTTGCCGGATCGAAGATCTCGACGGACGAGTCGGGGCGAAGGGTCTGGCCGCCGCAGGTGCCCTGGGCCGCCTGCGGGGTCGATCCTGCGGCGGCGAGGACCTTCCCATCGGCAAGAGCGGTGAGAGAGTGGCCGAGGCGGGGACTCGCCATGTCCGAGATCTTGGTCCACAGGCCCGAGGCCGGATCGTAGATCTCGGTGGAGGCGAGCAGCTCACCGCCGGCGATGCCCCCCGCGGTGAGCACTCGCCCATCCTGGAGGAGGACGGACTGGTGCCCTCGGCGCGCCTCGTTCAACTCGCCGGTGGGGGTCCATGTCCCGGCCTTGGGATCGTAGATCTCGGCAAAGGAGAGGGGAACCGCCTGAACGCCGCCCCCGGCCACCAGGACGGTGCCGTCGTTCAGCGCGGTTGCGGTGGCCGTCCCCCGGATCTTCGTCGGCGTGGCGAGCGCCGACCACGCCCCAACCGGTGGCAGAGGCTTCTCCGTCTTCTTGTCGGTCCGGCCGGGGCGGAGAACGAGCACCAGCGCGACGACGATGAGCACGGCACCGCCGAGGAGCGCCGGACGCGCCAGCCGCGAGCGGCCCGGGATCTGCACCGGCACGGCCGCCGCACGGGCGTGCTCTTCGCACTTGAGCCCCACCTCGGTACGCACCGAGCACTTGGGGCAGATCGGCGTTCCGCACTCGACGCAGGTAAGGCGGGTCGCGGTGCCGTGCCGTTCACACTTGAGCACCTCGGTCGCCATGGACGCGCTCCCCTCCTCCGCGCCGTGCCAACGCGCGTGCAGCGGCCGCCCGAATCGTCTCCGGCGGCAATAAGCGGGCCGTCGGAAAACCGGAAGTCTAGCGGGTCGCCTCGCTCCCCGGTACAGGCTGGAAAGGCATGGGGCCGGCTTCGCCGGCAGTCCTCTATGCCGGCAGGCCCTCGCTTCGCTCTGCCTGCCGGGCCCCGCTCGGCGAGCCGAGGCTTCGCCGGCAGTCCTCTATGCCGGCAGGCCCTC
>JBOGWP010000139.1:0-3735 GCA_050693875.1 Actinomycetota bacterium | reverse complement strand
CGCCCTGGGGAACCGCTGGCTCGAGGTCCTTTGGCACGGCCTCAGCAAAGGCGTTCGATACGACGAGAACGTCCATATTGCCAACCGCTGCCGGTCCCTGGCCGCGCAGAGCGAGTCGAGAAAGGCCGTCGCCTGACGGCTCCGCCGAGACGGTGGTTGACAAAGGGTGTCTCATATCGTCCGCACCCGCTCGTGGCCGCTGTAGATGTTGAAGCGGCTGCCGCGGAGGAAGCCGATCAGCGTGATGCCGAACGCCCGCGCCACCTCGACCGCGAGGCTGCTAGGGGCGGAGACCGCCGCGACCACCGGGACGCCGGCGGCGAGGCACTTCTGGACGATCTCGAAGCTCGACCGGCCGCTCATCACCACGATGTGGCCCTCGAGCGGCAGGCGGCGCTCGAGGAAGGCCCAGCCGATCAGCTTGTCGAGGGCATTGTGGCGGCCGACGTCCTCGCGGAGCGCGACCAGATCGCCGACGGAGCTGAACAGCGCCGCGGCGTGGAGCCCCCCGGTGGCGTCGAACACTCTCTGGGCCCGGCGCAGCTTCTGGGGGAGCGCGTGCAGCACGGCGGGCTCGACCACCGGCCCCGAGGGCAGTGGGGCGTGGCCGCGCAGGTGCAGCGCCTCCAACGAGGCCTTGCCGCAGACTCCGCAGGCGCTCGTGATCGAGAAGTGGCGCTCCAGCCCGGCGAGGTCGGGGAGCTGGGTGTCTCGGGTCTCGACCGTGACGATGTTGTAGCGCTGGGTCTCGTCGACGGAGGAGTCGAGGCAGTACCGGATCTCCGCCAGCTCGTCGTGGCCGTGGAGGACGCCCTCGTTGTGCAGGAAGCCCGCCGCGAGCTCGAAGTCCGCCCCCGGCGTCCGCATCGTCACGGCGAGGCTCCTGGTCGTTCCGCCGGCGGAGAGGCGGATCTCGAGAGGCTCTTCCGTGGCGAGCTGGTCGGATCGGGCCCGGACCCGGCCGTCCTCGATCACCCGCACGAGGGCGGGGGTCTTGCTGCCCGGGCGGGGGGAGGGGGCGTCGAGCGCCTTGATGGCCATGGCCTCGACTCTACGACGGTTTGTCGTCGCCTTCCTCGGGAGCCTCCTCTGAGCGCTCCTCCTCGTCATCGGCCGGGGTGGCGCCCACCGTGTCGGTCGGGCTGGAGTAGGACGGCGGGTCGCTTGCCGGGAACGAGTTGGCCGAGGCGTCGTCGACCTGATCGCTCGTGACCTCCCACTCTTCGGCATTGTGGCCCATCACCCGATCTGCCCCCCAAGGGTCGCGCGGTAGGCTCCCGTTTTTCCTACCGAGTGGAGCGCAAGGGTTCCTATCCCGGTAGGGGCGGTGATGGCGGAACCCCTAGCCCAGAGCTTCGTCGCGCGCCTCGTGTTCCCCTTCGATTTGCTCCATGACTGCGTCGGCGAATCGGATCAGAAGACGATCACTGAGGAGCGTGTCGATGAGCCGACCTCTCACTCCTTCTTCGATGGCGGGGAAGTCGGTCGTCGACTTGGCCAATGCCCCCACTCGTTGTTCGGCCCGCAGCCGACTCAGGATCCAGGCTCTTGCCAGTTGGGTAACACCAAGACCCTCCAGGCGGGCGACCTCACGAAGCAGGTCAACAGTTTCAGGCTCGAGCCTGATCGCGAATGTGATCCGGCGCGGTCGTCGCGCTTTCAGCTCGACCCTGGTCGCCTCGTCGGGGGAGAGATCCTGGAGTTCGGTTCTTTCCCAGAACCTCGCCTCCTCTTCTCGGCTCCGGAATCCTGGGACATGCTCACCCATCGTTCATTTCACCGCCCCCTCGAACCTCCGCTGCTCCGAGTCGCTCATGTCCTCGCCGACACCGGGTAGAGGCGTCGATGCCCCAAAGGCTCGAGCACTACCGTGAGATACCTCCCAGCGTCTGTTGTTCCCAGGATGATGGATCGAACCGCCCTCGACCGCCCCCCTCGGTACGGGATCGACGAATCATCGAAACAGACCTGTTCGGTCTCTCCCGGCGAAACGCCGTGTTGACCGATGTGGTCTTCGTTCCACTCGTCCCAGACGAGTTACTCAATTTCCACCCAGTCGGTCCTCCGTCCTCACCCAGCAAATGGCCAACGTAACACCACCTGTCCTACAACGCAATACGGAGAGCCCCGTCCACCCGCGGCGGGCCGGGTAGGGCACGCGGACCTTCACGGCGCTCTGAACCTGCACGGTCCTCGTCCCGAGAACGGAAGTGGCGCGGCGGGAACCCAGCGGCCATGGAAGGCCTACGCTGTCCGGGTCCCGCCGTTCGGCTCGATGCTGTGCGAGCGCAGCAGGTCCCGGAGGCGCCCGACCTCGGAGCGCAGCTCCTCGTTCTCGTCGAGCACCCCCTTGATCTGCTGGAGCAGGTCCCGGCGCCGTTCCTCGGTCGTCCCGGATTCCCCGTGGTTGCCGGTGTGCAGCGCGCGCAGGACCTCCTCGCGCAGCCGCCCGAGGTCTCCCGCGACCTGAACGAGGACCGCGGCCGCCACGCCCTCGCCTTCCCGGATGATCCCCAGCAGGAGGTGGGGCGCCTCGATCGACAGGGTGGGCCGCCGCCCTTCCTTTTTCCACTGGCGCTCGCGGAAGGGCCCTCCACGGAGCTGGATCGCCTCCCGCAGGGCGAGCTCGAGGACCTTCTTGGCCCGCGGGGTGAACGGGATGGCCCCTGCGGGCGTCGAGGTCCCCCTCCCGATGATGCGCTCCACCTCCGACCGGACCGCGTGGTTGGTGACCCCGGCCGCCCCGAGGGCGGCGCCGACCTCGCCCCCGGCCCCGATGAGGCCGAGCAGGATGTGCTCGGTGCCGATGTAGTTGTGCTGCAGGGCGCGTGCTTCCTCCTGCGCCCGGACGACCACCTGACGGGCGTCCTTCGTGAACCGCTCGAACATTTCTGCCTCCTTCTCCCATGGCCGGCAGCCCTGTCTGCTCAGTGGGCGCAGGCGCCCGGCCAGCCAGGCCGAGAGCTCCTGCATCCCGATGTCCCCGCGGGCGGCGCCGGAGGTCATCCGATGGACTTCCTCGGGCGGCTCGAGATCGAGGTCACATCCGTTCAGGTTCAGCAGCTGGACGGTCGCGAGCAGGGCGAAGGCGGCGTTGGCCCCGGGCAGGGGTCGCCGGCGCAGGAGGGCGTGCAGCAGGCTCGCGGCGCGGTCGGCGAGACCCACCGGATCGGCGCATGCCTCCGAGAGCGCTCGGTGGGCGGCGTCGACGTCGAGCAGCGCGCGGGCCGATCGGGGGTCGATGCGCATCAGCCGAGCGGCGATCTCGACCAGGTCGGCGATGCCGAGGGAGGTCACCGATCGTCTCGGAGCGTCCTGAGCAGACGCTCGTGGCGGGCGAGGTTCTCCTCGAGCAGGCGGATGAACCGCTTGTCCCTCCGCCGCCGGGCGACGAGGGAGGCGATAGCCTCGCGGGCCACGTCGGAGATCGACCGTCCCTCGACCTCGGCGACCGCGCGGAGACGCTCGGCCAGGTCGCTGTCGAGCCGCAGCAGCAAGCTCTTCGTGGTGCCGCCCTCTCGTTCCTCCGCCATCGTGATATCACGATATCATGTGGGCACCACCCTGCGCCCCCGCCCGCCCGCACACGGTTTGGGCCGCCGCGGCGGTAAGGGAGTGGTAGCTAACAATCCGCGCGATCATACCCTTCGTGATGTAGCCTCTTCCGGTGGAGGTCACGGAGGAGGCGCTGCGCCGAAAGCTCTCCGTCGTGATGCCCCATCTCGATGAACGACA
>JBOGWP010000138.1:0-19329 GCA_050693875.1 Actinomycetota bacterium | reverse complement strand
TGTCGTTCATCGAGATGGGGCATCACGACGGAGAGCTTTCGGCGCAGCGCCTCCTCCGTGACCTCCACCGGAAGAGGCTACATCACGAAGGGTATGATCGCGCGGATTGTTAGCTACCACTCCCTTATCCCGTACTAAACTTCCAACGACGCTCAAGCCTCCGGTCGATGGAGGTTCGCATCTCGGGCTTCAGGAGTAATGGGGCCAAACGCCCAACCCCCGCCTCTCGGACAAGGACGCGTCCCGAGCGAGTACCATCTCGCCCATGCGAGACGTTGCCGAGGCCGCCCTCCAGGCCGCCCTCGACGCCGGCGCCACCTACGCCGACGTACGGGTGGTCGAGATCGACACGGAGGCGCTCGCGGTCCGAAACGGCGTCCTCGAAACCGCCGAGCGGTCGACGTCGGCAGGGGTCGGGGTGCGGGTGATCGCCGACGGTGCCTGGGGCTTCTCCTCGGGTTTCGAGCTGGACGGCGCCCACCCGCAGGAGGTCGCCCGCCGGGCGGCCGAGGTGGCCCGGGCCTCCGCCCTCCTCAAGCGCCGCGACGTGATCCTCGCTCCCGCCGACATCGAGGCGGGCCGCTACGAGACCCTCCTCGAGGAGGACCCGTTCGGGGTGGGGACCTCCGACAAGGTCGGGCTACTGGTCGCCGCCTCCGAGGCCATGCGGACGGACGAGCGCATCCGGGCGGCGACGGCCACGATGGACTTCCGGCGTGAGCAGAGCATCTTCGCCTCGAGCGAGGGGGCCGCGCTCGAGCAGGTGATCGTGCAGTCAGGCGCCGGAATCTCGGCGACTGCGGCCGACGATCACGACGCCCAGCGCCGCTCCTACCCCACCCATCGCGGGCAGTTCGGCAGCGCCGGGTACGAGCTGGTCCGGGGCCTCGACCTCCCCGCCCACGGCCCCCGCATCGCCGAGGAGGCCATCGCCCTGCTGACCGCTCCGGAGTGCCCGAGCGGGGAAACGACGCTCATCCTCGACTCCGAGCAGCTCGCCCTGCAGATCCACGAGTCGGTCGGGCACCCGACCGAGCTCGATCGGATCCTCGGAACCGAGGCGGCGTACGCCGGAACCTCGTTCGTCCGTCCCGAGGACCGCGGGCGCCTCCGTTACGCCTCGGAGCTCGTGTCGATCGAGAGCAACGGCACCAGCATGGGCGGCCTGGGAACGGTGGGCTGGGACGACGAGGGCGTGCGCCCCTTCCCCACCCGGCTCGTCACCGACGGGCTGCTCGTCGGCTTCCAGACCTCTCGCGAGACCGCCGCCGCCATCGGCGACGAGCGGTCCAACGGCACGATGCGCGCCGACGGGTGGATCCACTTCCCGCTGATCCGCATGACCAACATCAACCTGCTGCCGGGCACCTCGAGCCTCGATGAGCTGATCGCCAACACCGGCCGCGGCATCTTCATGACCACCAACAAGTCCTGGTCGATCGACGACAAGCGCAAGAACTTCCAGTTCGGCTGCGAGATTGCCTGGGAGATCGAGGACGGCCGGCTCGGCCGCATGCTGAAGAACCCGACCTATGCCGGGATGACCACCGACTTCTGGGGAAGCTGCGACGGCATCGCCGGGCCCGGCGAGTGGAAGCTGTGGGGAACGCCGAACTGCGGCAAGGGCCAGCCGGGGCAGGTGGCCCGGGTCGGCCACGGCGCGGCCCCCGCCCGCTTCCGGAGGGTGCACGTGGGGGTGCGGGGCTGAATCGCGGGCGCCTGCTCGGCGAGGCCGCAGCGCTCGAGCTTGCCGAGCGTGCGATCGGCGTCGACGACGCCGACGAGGCCGAGGCGATCGTGGTCTGCTCGGCAGGCGGGCTGACCCGCTTCGCCGACTCGGTCATCCATCAGCACACCGAGCACGGCGACGTCGGACTGCAGCTTCGGGTGATCGACGCCCAACGCTCCGGGCGCGTCTCGACCAACCGCATCCACGCCGACGCGGTGGCCGAAGCCGGAACCCGAGCCCTCGAGATCGCCCGCCTCTCCCCGCCCGACGCTCTATTCCCCGGCCTCCCCCGAGACGAGAGCGGCTCGAGCTTGCTGCGGGGGGAACGCTTCGACGACGCGACCGCCGGCGCCACCCCCGCGTCGAGGGCAGCGGCCGTCGCCGAGGCCGTCCGAAGCGCGGGCGACCGTCCGGCCGCTGGGTTCCTCGCCACCGACCAAATCGAGCTGGCGCTCGCCAACACCAACGGAGTCCGCCGCTACTCGCGGATGACGGTCGCCTCCTACACCTGCATGGTCCGCTCCGGCGACGGCACCGGCTACGACAGCGCGGCGAGCTGGCGGGTCTCCGACGTCGACCTGCCTCAGATCGCCGGTACGCAGTCCGAGTGGGCCGACCGGGGGAGGGAACCGTCCGGGATCGAACCCGGCACCTATCCGGTCGTCCTGATGCCGCTGGCCGTGTCGGAGCTGGTCGAGTACCTGTCGTACATGGGCTTCGGCGCCAAGTCCGTCTTCGACGGAGAGTCGTTCTTCTGCGACCGGACCGGGGCGACTGTGGCGGCGGATCTTGTCACGATCGCCGACGACGTGAGCAACGAGCACAGCCTCGGGACTCCCTTCGACGCCGAGGGCGTGTGGCGTCGGCGCGTGGAGATGATCGCCAACGGAGTTGCGACCCAGCCGGTCTACGACACCCGCGCCGGTGCCGAGGCGGGCATGCCGACGACCGGGCACTCGGTGGGTAATCAGGAGGTCGGGCCGCTGCCGCTCAACCTGATCGTCGAGCCTGGGGCTGCGTCCGAGGAGGAGCTCGTTGCCGGCATCGACCGAGGGCTGCTGGTGCGGCGCTTCTGGTACGTCAACATCGTCAACCCCCGCGAGACGACGCTCACTGGGATGACCCGCGATGGGCTGTTCCTCATCGAGGACGGAAAGGTCTCCGGTCCGGTCAACAACCTCCGCTTCACCCAGGACGTGCTCGCCGCCCTGGCCGGCTGCTCGGGCGTGGGGCGCAAGGTCCAGACGAGCTACTCGGGATGGGACTTCGGGATCTCGATCGTGGCTCCGGCGCTTCGCCTCGACGCCTTTACCTTCACGAGCGCTACGACGCACTGAAACCTGCGGCTCCCGACGGGCCTCGGTGCCTCTCGGGGCACGAGACACGCTCGCGCGACTTTGGGAGCCCTGAGCGACCGGACGCAGCTACTCCGTCCGGTCCGCCGCCTCGGGGATCTGCATGCAGCGCACCCCGCTCAGGTCGACGTAGAAGCGTCCCCGCCCGCGCACCACCCGGATCTGGACCCCGCCGCAGTGGATGCAGCGGAACACCACGCCGGGCGCCTGCATGTAGACCAGGACGTTGCCGACAGGCTCCACCATCCCGCAGTGGCCGCAGGTGGTGCGGGCGACGGTCATCTCGAAGGGAAAGACCTCTCCCAGCAGCCCGGCGGCGGCGTTGCCGTCGAGCCGGAGGTCGGCGTCGTCCATCCTCAGCCTCCCGTCGCTCCGAACCGCTCCGTCTTCACCCGCTCGGCCGGATAGTCGAGGCCCACCAGCGACTCGGCCACCGCCTCCACGAACGCCGTCGGCCCGCAGACGAATACTTGGGCTCCGGCGGACACGGGGAATGCCACCTCGCCGAGCATCTCCCCGTCGACCCTGCGCCGGTAACCGTTCCAGTCCGGCGGCTGCGACCTGGTGAGCGTGTGGACGACGTCGAGCCCGTCTCCGCGGGCGGCCAGCTCGTCGAGCTCACCGCGATAGATGATGTCCTCGAAGGTGCGGGAGGAGAACAGGAGCGTCGCCTCGACCTTGCTCCCGACCGCAGCCCGATGGCGCAGCATCGCCATCAGCGGCACGATCCCCGAGCCGCCGGCGACGAGCAGCAGCGGCCCGCCCATCCCGTTCTGCCACACGAAGTACCCGCCGATCGGCCCCCGCAGCTCCAGCTCGTCGCCCGCACCCAGCTCGTCGACGAGATAAGGGGAGACCTCGCCGTCCTCGAGCCGCTCCACCGTGAGCCCGAGGCGATGATCCTCCGGGGCAGACGCGATCGAGTAGCTCCGCTGGGCCTGATAGCCGTCCTCGGCGGTGAGGCGGACGTCGACGTGCTGGCCAGCAAGATGCTGCTCCCACTCCGGCGCGTCGAAGAACAGACTGTGCACGCGCGGGGTCTCCGGGACGATCTCCCGCAGGGTTGCAATCTGCCAGCTCAGTCGCCCCAATATCGCTGCTCCCTCCAGGGATCGCCGTAGTTGTGGTACCCGGCCGACTCCCAGAAGCCCGGCTCGTCCTCGTCGGAGAGCCGCAACCCGCGCACCCACTTGGCGCTCTTCCAGAAGTAGAGACGGGGGACGAGGAGCCGGGCCGGCCCTCCGTGCTCGGGCGCGAGGGGATCCCCCTCGTACGTATGGGCGACCCAGGCCCTGCCGCCGGTGAGGTCCTCGACGGGCACGTTGGTGGTGTACCCCCCGTCGGAGAAGGCGACTGCGAAGTCGGCGTCCTGCTCGAGATCCTCGAGAAGCGTGTCGACCAAGACGCCGGCCCAGGTCGTGTCGAGCTTGCTCCACTTCGTAACGCAGTGGATGTCGCAGTGGATGTCCTCGCTCGGCAGCGCCCGAAACTCGTCCCAGCTCCAGCGCCGGAGCACCTCCCCGTTCGTGACGATCTTGAAGTCCCAACGTTCCAGTGGGACGTGCGGGGTGGGGCCGGCGGACAGGACGGGGAAATCGTACGTGCGGTACTGGCCCGGCGGGATGCGCCCCTCGACGCCGGCGTCGCGTCGTCTTCCTTTGAAGCCTCTGGAGACGAACGCCACCCTCAGGCTTCCAGCGCGGTGCGGACCTCGTCCATGGTGAAGGCCCGCAGGGTCTCGGTGACGGCGTTCCCGCGCCCGGCGATGATCATCGAGAGCTTGGCGACGGTCATGTCGTCGGGGGCTTCGACGATGGCCACCTGGTCGTACTGGCCCATCGTCATGTAATTGCCGTGAATCTTGGCGCCGTGCTCCTCGATCCGCCGCACGACGGCCTCAGCCCGGTCGGGGAGGGTGGCCACGTCGGCCCGTCCCTTGTCGGTCCATCGGATGAGCTGTATGTAGATGGGCATTTCAGCCTCCTCCTGCTCGGCCCGTCCGGGCTATCCCACTACCTCCCGCTCCCGAGCGCAAGAGTTCACCGGAGCTGCGGGAACCTGCTTGCGCCCGGGGACGGCCGCCGCGAGGATGAGGATCGTGGGGACCGAGGACCTTCTCAGCCGCCGCTGTGAGGCATGCGAGGCCGGCACGCTGCCCATCGACGAGACGCGAGCCGCCGAGTTGCAGGAGCACCTCGACCCGTCGTGGAGCCGGGAGGCCAACCGGAGCATCGAGCGCACCTTCCGGTTCCGCAACTTTCTCGACCCCTTCGGCCTCGCCACCCGTATCGCACTGGTCGCCGAGTCGGAGGGCCACCATCCCGACTTCGAGATCGCGTGGGGGCGCCTGCGCGTCTTCCTCACCACCCACGCGGCCAAAGGCCTGACCGACAACGACTTCATCATGGCGGCGAAGATCGACCAGGTCGCGGCTGGGACCGGGATCCGCGAGTCGTAGCGGTGCCCCTCAGACGGCGAAGCGAAAGAAGACCACGTCGCCGTCGGCCATCACGTAGTCCTTGCCCTCGACACGGATGAGGCCGGCCGACTTGGCGGCCTGCCACGACCCTGTCGCCGCTACCCGCTCGTAGTCGATCACCTCGGCGCGGATGAACCCGCGCTGCATGTCGGAGTGCACCGACCCCGCCGCCTCCGGGGCGGTCCAGCCGCGCGGGATCTCCCACGCTCGCGCCTCGCGATCCCCGGCGGTGAAGAAGGTGATCAGGTGGAGCGAGCCGTACACCATCGCGATCGTCCGGTCGGCGGCTCGCTGCTCGATGCCGTAGGCGGCGAGCAGGCCCGCGGCCTCCTCGGCTTCGAGTCCGGCCACCTCGCCCTCGAGGGCGGCGCTGATCGCGATCGACGGGAGGGCCGTCTCCGGCAACGAATCGCCACCCTCCTCGCCGAGGTTCCACGCGACGAGCAGCGGTTTCAGCGTGATCGGGGCCAGGGGCGAGAAGACTGCCCGCTCGTCCCGCTCCCAATCGCCCTCCGAGAGCAGCCGGCCCTCCCCGAGGTGGGCCAGCGCGGCCTCGAGCACCGGGACCTCCCGGCGCGAGGCGAGGTCCTTTCTCGCCCGCTCGAGCCGCGTCTCGACCGGGGCCATGTCGGCGAGCACGAGGTCGTCGAGCGTGGAGCGCAGTACGCCCCCCGGATCACCGGCCGCAAACGCAGGCACGACGATCAGCACCGCATCCATCTCGCGGAGCCGGGCGATGGCTGCGGGGGCCGATCGCGCCGCGGCATGCACGTCGACGAGGTCGAAGTGCACCGGGACGATGCGGCGCGACGACTCCATGCGGGCCAGCGCGTCGAGGCGGGCGTCGGGGACTGCCACGGCGGCGATCTCCCCCTTGGCCTCGGTGCCCGAGACCGCACGCCACAGCGTGGTCTTGCCGGCTCCCGGCGGGCCGGTGATCCCAACCGACTTCACCCTACCTCCTCCTCGCTCGAAAATCGGTGCCAGGATAGAAGAGCAGGCCCGCCGTCCCGGGGAGGTTCCATGTTGGAGATAAGCGAGCAGGCCACCGACGTTCTCGAGCGCGCCCACGAAGCGGCCTCGCGCTTCGACCCAGACGCCCGCGTCCGCATCTACCGCCGTGGTGACGCGGTCGAGACCGGCTTCGCCCACGAGCCCGTGCCGGGCGACCGGGTCGTCGAGCATGCCGGCCTGACCCTCTTCGTCGAGGAGGGCATCGATGGGGTGCTCGACATCTCGGCGGAGCACGACCGCCTCCTGGTCAGGCCGTGACCGGCGAGGTGCGGGTGCGCGAGGCGCGCCCGGAGGAGGTCGGCGTCGCGGGCGAGGTCACCGTGGCGGCGTACTCCGAGTACGCCGAGCGGCTCGGTCCCGATTCCTGGGCGAGCTACTCCGCCGAGCTCGCCGACGTCGCGGGCCGGGCGGTCGACGCGATCGTGCTCGTGGTCGAGGCGGACCGCGAGATCGTGGGTGCCCTGGCCTACTACCCGCCCTGGTGGCCGGCGCGCCCGAGCTGCGAGGATGCCCTGCCCGCGAGTGGCTACGGTCGGCGATGGCCCGTGGGCTGGGCGGCGATCCGCGCGCTCGGCATCCATCCCGCCCACCGGGGAAGGGGCTACGGTCGGCTGCTAACGATGGAGTGCGTTCGCCGTGCCCGCGAGGCCGGCGCCGAGGCAGTCGGGCTGCACACCGTCCAGTCGCTGATGCGCAATGCGGTGCGCATGTACGAGGGGCTCGGCTTCGAGCGCCGGCCGGAGTTCGACTTCCAGGGCCCGACGTTTCTCGTCCCCGCCTACGCCTTCCCGCTCGCCGGGGCGAGGGCGCAGGCCTCGTAGCACCTCCGCACATCCTCCTCGTCGCCTTCATCGATCCTTCACATCCCGGCGCCAGCATGGGCCCGTCACGATGCCGTTGAACTGTGAACGGAAGGAGGACGAGATGCGAAGGATGTTCGGGGTCGGAACGGTCCTGCTGCTGATCGCGGTGCTGATCGCAGTCGGCATCGGGGCCTACAAGGTGGGAGTCCTGCAGGGGATCGACGTCGCGCCCGACGGCGTCGAACGCGTCGACCGGGTGCGCCACGTCGGCTATTATCCCGGCTTCTTCCCCTTCGGCTTCTTGTTCTTCCCGCTGCTGTTCTTCGGGCTGCTCTTCCTGTTTCGCGGTGCCTTCTGGCGAGGCGGCTGGGGACCGCGTGGCCGCTGGTACGGGCACGGCCCGTACGGGCCCTACGGGCTCTAAGGACCCGGCGAGGGCGGCCCCCGGTCGTTCGAGGAGTGGCACCGCAGCCAGCACGAGCAGGGAGCGCCCGGCAGCGAGGGACCGCCGGCCAAGCAGGTCGACGTCTGACCGGCCGATGAGGGGGGGCGGTGGTGGGAGACGGGCCGGAGTTCTTGCCACCGCCCTCCCGCTCGGCGAGGCTTGGCGATGTCGTGAGGAGAGTGCTCGTCGTCGAGGACGAGATCAAGATCGCCAGGCTGGTCGGGGACTACCTCGAGCACGCCGGCTTCGAGGTCGTGCTCGCCGGCGACGGCGAGACCGCGCTGGCGGAGGTGCGCCGCCTTCACCCCGACCTGGTGGTGCTGGACCTGGGGATCCCCAAGCGCGATGGGCTCGACGTCACCCGCGAGCTCCGCCGAACCTCCGGCGTGCCGATCGTCATGCTCACGGCGCGCAGCGACGAGGTCGACCGCATCCTCGGCCTCGAGCTCGGCGCCGACGACTACGTCGTCAAGCCGTTCAGTCCGAAGGAGCTCGTGGCGCGGGTGCGGGCGGTGCTCCGGCGAGCCCCCGGAGCGGGTAGAACCGAGCCCGAGGTCATCCGTGCCGCCGGCGTCGAGATCGATCTCACCCGCCGGCGGGTGAGCGTCGCCGGACGCAGCGTCGAGGTCACCGCCACCGAGTTCGACCTCCTCGCAACCCTCGCCCGCGAGCCGGGACGGGTTTTCACGCGCGGCCAGCTCCTGAACGCGATCCACGGCGTGGCGTTCGAATCGTACGAGCGCGCCATCGATGCCCACGTGAAGAATCTGCGCAAGAAGATCGAGCCCACCCCCAGCCGGCCCCGCTACCTGCTGACGGTGCATGCGGTGGGATACCGGTTCGCCGATGACTAGGCCCGGGTTCCGGCCCCCATGGTGGCCTGAAGGCGAGCCGTTCCCGCCGGCGGGCCCCGGCCAATGGCGCGAGATGCGGCGGCACTTCGTCCGCAAGGCCGGCTTCTTCTTCTTCCTGTGGTTCGCTTTCCTCTTCGCCGCGGGGGCCCTCTCGATGGGGTGGCTCTTCGGTCGGGACGGAGGGGGCCACGACCTCTTCCCGCCGCGTCCGCTGGTGGGCTTCGGCATCTTCGTCGTGATCCTGCTGATGACCCGCGGGATCCGGCGCGCCGCCGGACCCATCGGGGAGGTGATGGAGGCGGCCGACCGCGTGGCCGACGGCGACTACACCGCCCGCGTGCAGGTGCGAGGCCAGGCCGAGGTGCGCAACCTGGCGCGCTCGTTCAACGCCATGGCGGAGCGGCTCTCGGCCGCGGACCGCCATCGCCGGAATGTCCTGGCCGACGTCGCCCACGAGCTGCGCACCCCGCTCGCGGTGATCCAGGGAAACCTCGAAGCGATACTCGACGGCGTGTACCCGGTCGACGCCGAGCACCTCGCGCCGGTGCTCGAGGAGACCAAGGTGATGTCGCGCCTCCTCGAAGACCTGCACACGCTGTCCACCGCGGAGGCCGGAGGTCTCCGCCTGCGGCGCGCGCCGGTCCCGCCCGACGAGCTCGTGGAAGCCGCGGTCGCGGCCTTCCGCCCGCAGGCCGAGAGCGGCGGGGTCGTGCTCTCCGCCGACGTCGCGACCGGCCTCCTCCAGGTCTCCGCCGACACCGATCGCATCGCAGAGGTCTTCGCCAACCTGCTCGGCAACGCCCTGCGCTACACGCCCGAGGGCGGGTCGATCGTCGTAGGAGCGGGCGGGGCCGCGGCGAATGCCGTCTCCTTCTGGGTGCGCGACTCGGGCTCCGGCATTCCCCCCGACCGCCTGCCGGACATCTTCGAGCGCTTCGCCCGGGACGCCGAGGCGGGCGGAGCCGGGTTGGGGCTCGCGATCGCGAAGAGCATCATCGAGGCGCACAGCGGAGAGATGGCGGCGGAGAGCCAGCCGGGCCGGGGGACGACGCTTCGCTTCACGCTCCCTCCCGCGTGAGGGGGGATGCTCAGGCGCTGGGGCGGAGGTCGACCACCTCGACGGAGAAGGCACCGCCGGGGGCCTCGACCCGCACGGTCTCGCCCACGCGTTTGCCCGCCAGGGCCTTGCCGAGCGGCGAGGAGGTCGTGACGGTGCGGATGCCGCTGACGCGCTCCTCATTCGTCACCGCGAGGAGGTACTGCTCCACCTCCTCCTCTCCCTGCTCCCGCACGCTCACGATCACGCCGGGACCGGCCTCCTCCACGCTCGCCGGCGGGTCGCGGACGACCGCATGCTTGATCAGGTGCTGGAGCTGGCGGATCCTCGATTCCATCAGCGCCTGAGCATCCTTCGCCGCGTCGTACTCGGCGTTTTCGCGGATGTCCCCGAACTCCCGGGCGCGCTGCAGACGCTCCCCCATCTCGGACCGTCCGGTGGTCTCCAACTCGTCGAGCTCGCCGCGCATGCGCTCGAGGGTCTCGGCGCTGACGACGACATCGTCGGGGCGTTCGGTCATCCCGGAAGCCTACTCGATCCCGCTCGAAGCCCCCTATCCTGACGAGGTGACGATTGGCCCGACCATCGCCCCGAGCATCGCTGCGGCGAGGGCTGCGCTGGTACGGGGTGAGCTGGATCCGCAGACGCTCGTCAGGGAATGCCTGCACCGGCTGGCCGACTCTGAATCGGTGGTTCGCGCCTGGGTCCATATCGATGCCGAGCGCTCGCTCGACGAGGCCCGGCGCCTCGATCCCGGCGAGCGCGACGCGCCCCTCTGGGGAATCCCGCTGGGCGTGAAGGACGTGATCGACGTCGTGGGGATGCCGACGACGGCCTCGTCGAAGGTGCTTGCCGGTAACGTCGCCACCGCCGACGCCGCCGTGGTGGGGTCGCTTCGCCGGGCCGGCGCGGTGATCCTCGGGAAGACCAACACGCACGAGTTCGCCTACGGCTGCGTGACGCCGCCGACCGTCAACCCATGGGACGCGAGGCGCATCCCCGGCGGCTCGAGCGGGGGATCGGCCGCAGCGATTGCGGAGGGTCATTGCCTGGGGGCGCTGGGGACGGACACCGCCGGGTCGATCCGCATCCCCTCGGCGCTCTGCGGCGTCTGCGGGCTTGCCCCCCGCCCTGGGAGGGTCTGGCTCGACGGCGTGATCCCGCTCGCCCCGAGCCTCGACGTGGTGGGGCCGATGGCCGGCAGCGTCGAGGATCTCGTCATCCTCTGGCAGGCGATGACCGGGAAGGAGGTTCACGGCAGGGAGCCCCAGGTCGTCGCCGCCCCGCGCGACGCGCTCCCCGCGCTCGACCGCGACGTCGCCGCGGGCTACGAGGCAGCCCTCGACGTCCTCGTATCGGCGGGGCTCCGCGTGCGAGGCGCCGACGTTCCGGCGTTCCAAGCCTTCGACGTCCCACGGGGGCGCGTGCTGATGCACGAAGCCCTCGAGGTCCACCGCAGCCGGGGCTGGTGGCCCGCCCGGGCGGATGCCTACTCCGAGGAGACCGCCTCGTACCTGGACCGCGCCGGGACGACGCTGACGGCCGAGATCGCCGACGCGGCGCGCCGGCGCTGCGCCGAACTTGCCGCCGGCCTCCACGCCGTCCTCGACGACGCCGATCTCATCGCCACGCCGACGGTCCCGTGCACTGCCCCGACCCACGAGGAGGCGGCGCGCCCGGGCGTGGGAGCGAGGCGGCCGGTGGTGATTCGGCTGACCCGCATCCCCGGCCCGGTCAACCTTGCCCGCCTCGCGGCGCTCTCGATCCCTTGTGGCCTGGGCGACGACGCCCTCCCCATCGGGCTCCAGCTCATCGGGCGAAGCGAGGAAGTGGTGCTCGCCGCCGGCCGGGCGTTCGAGCGCGAGACCGACTGGCACCTGCGTCGCCCCGCCCGAAATCGGCAGGATCGAAAGGAAGTATCCTCGCATGCGACGTGAACCGGTACGTGAAGGAGGCCCTGCTCGCCTATGGTCCGGCGTTCGTGGCCCCGGCCCTGTGGGGGGTCGTCAACTACCCCGACCGGTTGCGCTGGACCGGCGACGTCTCGGCCCAGGTCTTCTCGCTCCTCGCCGGGATCTACGACGGATGGACCGGCGTCGAGGGCTACGGAGAGCCGCTCGAGCAGGCGCTGATGGATCTGCGGAGCGAGCCGACGCACGTCCTCGACATCGCCACCGGCACGGGGTACGTCGCCCGCCGCATCAAGGAGCGCTATCCGTCGGCCGAGGTGGTCGGCATCGACGTTTCGTCGGAGATGGTGGCCGTTGCCGAGGAGAATGCCGGCGAGGAGGGCCTCGACATCGAGTTCCGGACGGGTGACGCCGCCGATCTCCCCTTCCCCGCCGATACCTTCGACCTCGTCGTGATGCAGAACGCCCTCCCCTTCGTCGACGAGATGCTGCGCGTCACCGGGCCTCGAGGGCGCTCGCTCCTCGTCTACTCGGTCGCCGGGCCGTGGGTGTCACTGATCTGGCCGTCGATCGCCTCTTCGTTCGAGAAGGCGGGTGCCGCTCACCTGCGTACCCGCCGCGTTGCCTACGGCTTCTTCGCCCTCGCGCGCAAGCGGGGGTAGATGCCCCCACCGGCGTCAAGCCCGGCCTCACCCGAGGAGGCAGCCCGCCTCTTCGTCGGGCGGCATTCCGGCGTGGAAGGTCTCGTGCACCGCATCGGGGCCCACAACGCCCAGCTGGTGCTGATCGCCGAGAGCGGCCGGTGGACGAGAGTCGTCCTGCGGGCCCCCCAGGAGGCGCGCAGCCTGGCGGAAGAGCTGAAGATCCCCGTCCACGAGGGGTGGCCCGATCACCTGCGCCGCCGTGTGCACGGCTACCGGCCGAATGCCGACGAATGGGCGCGGGCCCCCTATCCCGAACGGCGTCGCCCCGCCGGCTCGTAGTCCGAACGCACCGACCGATCTTCCACGCGGCTCCGCGAGCGGGCCGAGGCTGGTGGATGCTGGCGGTTTCGTGCGCAGGTCCGTATCCTCGCCCGTACGCGGCTGAAGTCGCCGGAAAACAAGCCAAGGTTGGGGAGGTGTCCATGCGCAAGCTGTGTCTCCTCGCTCTGGTGGCCCTCGTCGCGACGTCGTGCGGCGGCTCGGGCGAGACGTCGGCAGGACCGCAGGCGCGGACCGTGCGGGCCGACTACAGCCACGACGAGTTCTCGAGCTTCTTCCTGGCCTACTTCCCGAGGACGCTCAACCTGCGGCCCGGCGACACCGCGGTGTTCAAGCAGACCTGGACCGGGGAGCCGCACAGCGTGACGATGGGGACCCTGGTCGACAACATGATGGCGGTCGCCAACCCGTTCGTCGAGAGGTCTCTCGCCGGGGAGGAGCTTCCGGACGAGGAGCCCCCCGAGCTCCAGGAAGCCCTGAAGCCCCTGCCCTGGATGTTCGACGACAACGGTCGTCCGGCGCAGAACGCCGCGCAGCCCTGCTATCTCGACGAGGGCACCCCGCCCGCCGAGAGCACCCAGACCTGCGCCAAGCATCCGCAGCCGGCCTTCAACGGCCTCCAGACCTACTACAACAGCGGCTTCATCCCCTACGAGGGGCCCGGGGGCAACGAGTTCAAGGTCAAGCTCGCCGACGACGTCAAGCCGGGCACGTACTTCTACTACTGCAACTTCCACGGGCCCATCATGTCCGGGAAGGTCATCGTCGGGCCGAAGGGAACCGACATCCCCGGCCAGGACGAGGTCAACACGACCGCCCGCGAGGAGATCGAGCGCATGGCCAAACCCCTCAGGCGCGAGCTCGACAAGCTGAAGGACGGAAAGTTCGTCCCGCCGAAGGAGGTGCAGGCCGACCTCCGCAGCGCCGGGCTTCTTCGAGGAGACCGGTTCAGAGGAAACGTCGCCGGCTTCTTCGTCTACGAGCCCGGCGTCGAGGGCGGCATCAACGACTTCGTCCCGCAGACGATCAAGGCAAAGGTCGGTGAGAGGGTGACGTGGGTCGTGATCGGTCGGCACACCGTCAGCTTCAACGTCCCCAAGTACTTCCCGATCATCTCGGTGAAGAGCGACGGGATCGTCGAATACAACCCGAAGATCGAGCCGCCCGCCGGCGGGGCGCCCGAGCCGCCGGGATCGAACTCCGACGAGGAGGGCGGTGAAGGGGGGCCGCCGAAGCCGGTGGTGGTAGACGCCGGCACCTGGAACGGCGAAGGCTTCTACTCCTCCGGGCTGATGGGCGCCGACCCCTACCTCCGGTACACCATGCGGTTCTCCAAACCGGGCAAGTATCGGTACGCCTGCCTGGTCCACCCGCCGATGGTGGGCACGCTCGAGGTCACCTGACCGCCTGGACCGTCACCGGGCTCGAATGGGCTCGCTCCTCGTTCTCGGTCACCGGGCCGTGGGTGTGGCTGACCTGCCCGTCGATCGCCTCGTCGGTTCGAGAAGGCGGGCGCCGCGCACCTGCGCACCCGCCGCATCGCGTATGACTTCCTCGCCCTCGCTCGCAAGCGGGGGTAGATGCCCCCACCGGCGTCAAGCCCGGCCTCACCCCAGGAGGCAGGCCGCCTCTTCATGGGCCGGCATTCCGGCGTCGAGGGGCTCGTGCACCGCAGCGGGGCCCGCGCTCAGCTTGGTGATCGCCGGCGAGCAGCCGCTGGGACGAGAATCGTCCTCCCCGAACGGCGCCGCCCGCCGGCTCGTGGTCGGCCCATCGCCGATCTTCCACGCTCCGCCAGAGGGCCGCCCGAGACTGGTACGGTGGATGCTGGCGGTGGTGTGCGCAGGTCGGCTTCCCGCCCGTTCGGGTTCATGTTGCCCGTCCGGAAACAAGGCCAACGTTGGGGGTTTCCATTGCGCAAGCTCTGTCTCCTCGCTCTGGTGGCCCTGGTCGCAACGTCGTGCGGCGGCTCGGCTGGAACATCGGCCGGGCCCCAGGCGCGGACCCTGCGGGTCGACTTCAGCCACGACGAGTTCTCGAGCTTCTTCCTGGCCTACTTCCCAAGAACGATGAACCTGCGGCCGGGCGACACCGCGGTGTTCAAGCAGACCTGGACCGGGGAGCCGCACAGCGTGACGATGGGGACCCTGGTCGACCGGATGATGGCGATCGCCAACCCGTTCGTCGAGAAGTTCCTCGCCGGCCAGGACCTGCCCGACGAGGAGCCCCCCGAGCTCGAGGAGGCCCTCAAGCCGTTGCCCTGGATGTTCGACGACAACGGTCCGGCCCAGAACGCCGCGCAGCCCTGCTACCTCGACGAGGGCACCCCACCCGCCGAGAGCACCCAGACCTGCGCCAAGCATCCGCAGCCGGCCTTCAACGGGCGCCAGACCTACTACAACAGCGGCTTCATCCCCTACGAGGGGCCCGGGGGCAATGAGTTCAAGGTCAAGCTCGCCGAGGACATCAAGCCAGGTACCTACTTCTACTACTGCAACTTCCACGGGCCGGTCATGTCCGGGAAGGTCATCGTCGGGCCCACGGGAACCAACATCCCCACCCAGGACGAGGTCAACAAGGGCGCGCGCGACGAGATCGAGCGTATGGCGAAGCCCCTCAAGCGCGATCTCGAGAAGCTGAAGGACCGAGCGTTCGTGCCGCCAAAAGAGGAGCTGGCCAACCTCCGTAGGCTTGGGCTCCTCCGCGGAAGCAAGTTTCAAGGCAACCTCGCGGGTTTCTACACCGACGCCCCCGGCGTCGAGGGTGGGATCAACGACTTCATCCCAAGCACGATCAAGGCAAAAGTCGGTGAGAAGGTGTCTTGGGTCGTGCTCGGTCAGCACACGATCAGCTTCAACGTCCCCAAGTACTTCCCGATCATCTCCGTGAAGAGCGACGGGGCGGTGGAGTACAACCCGAAGATCGAGCCGCCCGCCGGCGGGGCGCCCGAGCCGCCGGAATCGAACTCCGACGAGGAGGGCGGTGAAGGGGGGCCGCCGAAGCCGGTGGTGGTAGACGCCGGCACCTGGAACGGGAACGGCTTCTACTCCTCCGGGCTGATGGGCGCCGATCCCTACCTCCTCTACAGCATGCGGTTCTCCAGACCCGGGAAGTACCGGTACGCATGCCTGGTCCACCCGCCGATGGTCGGCACGCTCGAGGTCACCTGACGGGTTGGATGCGGGCAAGCGGTGCGGCACCGCTACCGGTACCCTTGATGGCGGCAGGCAGGCGGGGGGACGACCATGACCGGTGACAACATGGGCTCTGCCCCACGTCCCAACCCACGGGTTCGGGTCCGTGTCGGAGCCGTGGCGTTCTTCGTCTTTCTCGGCGGGTTCGCCGCCGCCTCGGTGCTCGTGCTCGGCCTGGGCTTGCTGGCGGTGGTCGCGGCGTCCAACCCCGGCCTCCACGACCGGCTCCACACGATCGGCTTCGGCACGAACACGGTCGCGCGGGTGGCCGAGGGGATCGCCGACGCCTCGCACAAAGCCGAGCCCATCGGGCAGCTGCTCCTCGACTACGTCTTCAGCGGCTTCAACCTGGTCCTCGCCGGACTCCTGATCTGGCTGCGCCCTCGCGACCGGACCGCCCGGCTGCTCGCCGTTGGGATGGTGGGGACCGCCGGGGTGTTCAACCTCCAGGCGGAAAGCGTGTACCACGCCCTGCAGAAGACCGCCTTCGAGTCGGGCCTCTACTCGCTGCACCGGCTGCTCGCCGGGGGCGCCTACGGCGCGGCGCTGCTGCTGTTCCCGGACGGGCGGATCGTGCCCCGCTGGCCACGCTGGGCGCAGGCGCTCCTCTACGGCCCGCTCCTCCTCGTCGCCATCCTCCTGTCGGTCCGAATCCAACCGCAGGAGCAGGCCACGGCGTCGGTATCGCGGATCCTCTTCTTCGGCCTGGTCACGCCGATCATCGCGGTCCTCGCCCAGGCCTACCGGAATCGTCGCTCCCAGACGCCGGAGGAGCGCCAGCAGTCGCGCCTGCTGTTCTGGGCGCTGCTCCCCGCGCTCGTCGTCGGCCTGTTCGTGCTCACCCAGGGGATTCGGGGGCTGCTCGCACCGGGCCTCGAGGGCCGGCCCTTCCAGGGCCTCCCCGTGGTGGTGTTCCGGATCTTCCAGCCGGTTTTCGCCTTGATCCCGATTGCGCTTGCGGTCGGGATCCTCCGTTACCGGCTCTGGAACATCGACAAGGTCATCAGCAAGACCCTGGTCTATGGGTCGCTGGTGGGTTTCATCTCAGCGGTGTACGTCGGCGTGGTGGTCGGAATCGGGCGCGTGGTCGGCTCGACCGGGAACAACCTGATCCTCTCGCTCGCCGCCACCGGCATCGTGGCCGTCGCCTTCCAACCCGCCAAGGACCGCCTGCAGCGGCTGGCGAACCGGCTCGTCTACGGGGCGCGGGCCACCCCCTACGAGGTCCTCTCGGAGTTCTCCAAGCGGATGGGCGAGACCTATGCCACCCGGGACCTGCTCGCCCGCATGGCGACGATCCTCGCCGAAGGAACCGGCGCCGCCCGCGCCGAGGTATGGCTCAGGGTCGGCACTCAGCTCCGGCCGGCAGGGGTGTGGCCGGAGGGGACGCCGCTGCCGGAGCCCCGGCGCCTCGAGGGCGAGCAGCCTCCCGAGTTCGCGTCGGTGGACCGCTCGCTGGTGGTCACCCACCAGGGCGAGCTGCTCGGGGCCCTTACGATCGCCAAGCCCGCGGGTCAGCCGCTGACGCTCCCCGAGTCGAAGCTGCTCGAGGACCTGGCATCCCAGGCGGGGCTGGTGCTGCGCAACGTCCGCCTGACCGCCGAGCTGCTCGATCGCCTCGACGAGCTTCGGGCGTCTCGCCAGCGCCTCGTGACCGCCCAGGACCAGGAGCGCCGCCGCATCGAGCGCAACATTCACGACGGCGCGCAGCAGCAGCTCGTTGCCCTCAAGGTCAAGCTGTCGCTCGCGGAGAAGATGGCGGAGAAGGTCGCTCCCTCATTCCAGCAGGTGCTCAGCCAGCTCCGCATCGACGCCGACGACGCCATCGAGACGCTCCGCGACCTCGCCCGCGGCATCTACCCGCCGCTGCTCGCTGCGGAGGGGATCGGCAGGGCGCTGGAGGCGCACCTCCGCCGGGTGACGGTCCCGGTGTCCCTGCAGGTCGGCGACCTCGGGCGCTTCCCTCAGGAGGTGGAGGCGGCGGTCTACTTCTGCTGTCTCGAGGCGCTGCAGAACGTGGCGAAGTACGCCGAGGCTACCCGCGTGGTGCTGCGGGTGTGGAAAGAGCGAGCGTACGTCAGCTTCGAGATCCAGGACGACGGGCACGGATTCGACACCTGCGACTACAAGCCGGGAGCGGGGTTGCAGAACATGACCGACCGAGTCGAGACCCTCGGAGGTCGCCTCGAGGTGTCGTCGGCGGTCGGCATAGGGACACGTGTGTCGGGATCGATTCCCCTCGATGGTCGCGCGCCGGCAGCACCGCCGATCCTCCCTCTGGTCGCCGAAGGGACGCATTCTCCCGCTGGGGCGAGAGGTGATGGATCGGGGCAGCCTCCGGAGGCCGCCCAGTCGGACGAGCTGGCGGCAGCATCAGCGGCTGAGCGGAGAGGGCAGCTGCGCGCGGACGGCAGGCTGGGCGCTCGCGGTCGCCTCCCCTGAATGACAAAAACGCCCTCTCGGGCGTCCTTGTCGATCGGCGGGGGGGAGGATCAGCGGCCTACGGCGACGGTCTCCTTCTCCGAGACCTCGGATACGGTCTCCTCGAGCTCCCGCAAACGGCTCTCGAGGACCTGGATGCGTGCGATCAGGTCGTAGAGAACTTCCTGCTGCGAGTCGTGGCCGAGGAAGTACCCTGGCTCGGTCACATGCAGCTGCCTCATACGGTGCTACCCCTTTCCTGTTCGCCGCTGTTGGTCGGCTCTCTCGCTGGGTTCCGAAAAGACGGGTGAATTGGTCGGAACAGAACCCAGGTTAGCATTTCCTTCCAATACCCGTCTAGACCCAAAAGGCTGAAGAACCGGTGGCTCGTTTTGCCTAGTACGGGGGCGGGCAAACCCCCCTTCGGGACCCATTTGGCGCCTAGGAACGGTGCTCCTCCCCACCTTGGGGACCAGTCGGGCCGCCACCGGGCGATATCCGCACCACTCGGACCACGCGTGCTCCCCGCCGGCCCCGGCCCGCCCGCGCCGCGATCCGCCGCCTGGCCGCCGATCGGACGCCCGCTTTCACGACTCGCCGCGAGGGCGGGAGCAGAAGGACGATCCCCAGGATGTCGGTAAGGAACCCGGGCGTGAGGAGCAGGGCCGCGCCGAGCAGCACGAGGAAGCCGTCGATGATCTCTCCCGAGGGGATCTCGCCGCGGGCAAGGGCCGCACGGAACCGGGACCACACCTCCATACCCTGCCGTTTGGCGAGCACTGAGCCGAGGATGCTGACCAGGACCAGGATGCCCATGGTCTCGAACACGCCGACCTGGCGCGCGACCGCGACGATGATGGTCAGCTCGGCAATCGGGACGACGAGGAAGACAAATGCTAGCAGGTCGCTTCGCTCCCCGGTACAGGCTGGAAAGGCGTGGGGCGGCCTCCGGCCGCGCTCCTCAATGTCGGCCCGCCTCGCCTCGCTCGGCGAGCCGAGCCTCCGGCCGCGGTCCTCAATGTCGGCCCGCCTCGCCTCGCTCGGCGAGCCGAGGCTTCGCCGGCAGTCCTCTATGCCGGCAGGGC
>JBOGWP010000137.1:0-16024 GCA_050693875.1 Actinomycetota bacterium | reverse complement strand
GCCCTTACGCGCCTTCGCCGCGGGCGCCGGCTCCGAGCCGGCCGCGGCCTGCAGCGCACGCTCGGCCGCGCGATCCGCCCGCCCTCGCTCCATGCGCTCGGGATGCTCGGCCCAGTAATGTCGGCGGACGGCCGGGCCGACCGACCATCCTTCCGGGACCTCGATCGTCTTGCCGCACGTCGTGCACTTCGCCATCAGAGCCTCCTTGCGCTTGAGGGAAGTGCGTCCAGCCACCGAGGACAATAGGAGAGACCGATGACAATTCCGCTTCACCCCGCCACGGCTCAAACCGAATCCGGCGAAAGTTCCTCCGCCCGGACGGGCTCCCCGCGGTGCTGATCGGCGCTCACGTCCGCGGCGTCGACCCCCTTGAGGAGGCGGCCACTCTGGGAGCCGAGGCCGTCCAGATGTTCCTCGCCGATCCGCAGGGCTTCTCCAAACCGGCTCCCCGCCCGGACGCCGGGGCGCTTCGGCTGAGCGCGGCCCCGATCTATGTCCACGCTCCCTACCGCCTCAACGTGTGCCACCCTTCCCCGAGGGTCCGGGTTCCCTCGCGCAAGACGCTGGCCGAGAACGTCGAGGCCGCGGCCGCGATCGGCGCGGCGGGTGTCATCGTCCACGGCGGCCACAGCGAGGACGGACCGGCGGAAGGACCGACCCGATGGTGGAAGGTGTTCGAGGAGCGGGAGTTCCCGGTTCGCGTGATCATCGAGAACACTGCCGGCGGCACCAATGCCGTGGCGAGGACCGTCGACCAGCTGGAGCGGCTCTGGAAGCGCCTCGAGGGGTTCGATGTCGGGTTCTGCTTCGACACCTGCCACGCGCACGCCGCGGGCGAGAACCTCACCGACGTCGTGGGGCGGGTGCTCGGGGTCGTCGGCCGGATCGACGTGCTCCACTGCAACGACTCTCGGGATCCTCCGGGCACCGGGGCCGACCGCCATGCCAACATCGGGCACGGCAAGATGGATCCGGAACAGATCCTGGCCATGGTAAAAGCCGCCGGGGCGCCCATCGTGATCTTCGAGACTCCCTGGCCCGGGATCGCCGAGGACCTCGCCTGGCTCCGCCGGAGCCTCTGACCCATCCTGGATCACGAGATGAAGCCCATGCGAGCCGCCGACCTTGCCGAACGAACTCCGGCCTCCCGGGAGCGGTACGTCGACTTCCTGCGGGCGTTCTCGATCCTCGTCGTGGTGCTCGGCCACTGGTTCATCGCACTGATCTACTGGGAGGACGGGCGCATCGGGGTGGACAACGCCATCGGCGTCACCCGCGGGTTGTGGCTCGGGACCTGGCTCCTCCAGGTGATACCGCTCTTCTTCTTCGTCGGCGGTTTCTCGAACGCCAAGACACTCGAGGCCCGGCGGCGGAGGGGAGAGCCGCTCTCGGCATTCTGGCGCACCCGGACCCGCCGTCTGCTCTTCCCGACCGCCGTCTTCGTGGCGGTGTGGATCCCGGTGCAGGTCGCCCTTCACTTGACGGGGAGGGGCGGCGAGGGCCTCCTTCGCGGCGGGATGCTCCCCTTCGGCCCGCTGTGGTTCCTGCTCGTCTACCTCGGCATCATTCTCATGGCACCGGCGATGGCCGAGCTGCATCGCCGCTTCCGCCTCGGTGCGCTGGCCGCGATCGTCGCGGCCGCCGTCGCGGTCGACCTGCTCCGATTCGCGGCCGGGGTTCCCGCGGTCGGATGGCTCAATCTCGGGCTGGTCTGGCTCGCCGCCCACCAGCTCGGCTTCTTCTACGCCGACGGATCGCTTCCGGCAGTATCCCGCCGGCTTCACGCCGTGATGGCGATCGCCGGTCTGGGGACCCTGGTCGTGCTCACCAACATCGGGGTGTACCCGCGGAGCATGATCGGGACCGACGTCGAGCGCATCTCGAACATGAACCCGCCGACGATCTGCATCCTGGCCCTGACGTTCTGGCAGGTCGGGCTGGCGATGCTCCTGCGGGAGCGGCTGTCGAGGTGGCTCGCGCGGACCCGCCCGTGGATCGCCGTCGTCGCCGCCAACGGGCTGATCATGACGGTCTACCTCTGGCACATGACTGCCTACGTGCTCGTGATCCTCGCCCTGTATCCGCTGGGGCTCGGACGGCCGGAGCAGAGCAGCGCGGCCTGGTGGATCCAGCGCCCGCTGTGGCTACTTGCGCCGGGGGCGGTCCTGGCGCTGCTGATCGGCGTCTTCGGACGCTTCGAGCGGCCGCGAGAGCCCGCCGCTGCAGCCTGAAGGGCGACTCACTCCGGAGCCGGCGTCACCACCTTGCGAGTCGCGAGGAACGCCGCGACGGTC
Source organism: Actinomycetota bacterium (assembly GCA_050693875.1). GTDB lineage: Bacteria > Actinomycetota > CADDZG01 > JAHWKV01 > JBOGWP01 > JBOGWP01. Next base: position 13,730 of record JBOGWP010000137.1, on the reverse strand, counting down.
GACGCGCCGTTGAGCACCGCGTGGAGCGCAAACGCCGCCACCAGCCCTAGCTCGAGCCGCAGCCCCGCAAGCGCGAGGCCGGCGGCAAAGGCGGCGGCGACGCCGGCCACGACGGCAGCGAGAACCGTCGCCGGAGCGGCTCCCGGCCTGTTGGCGAGGACCAGGTTTCGGGTCGGGACGATGTGCCAGATCGCGAACCCAGCGCTCGAGGCCACCGCCGCAAGGCGCGCGCCCTGCGGCAGCCAGAGTGCGAGCAGCACGCCCCGGAAGGCGATCTCCTCGAGCGCCGCCGTCCCAACGGGTACCCGAAGCAGGACCCGGTAGAGGAGCTGGCGCGACGAGATCCCGGCGAGTCGCCGGTCTGCCAGGCCCGCGGCCCCCAGGGGGAAGCGTAAGGCGAGGAACGGCACCGCGGCCGCAGCAAGCCCCAGGCCCGCCCCGAGAAGGACTCCTCCCGGCCGGGTTCCGGCCATGCCCAGGATCCTCAGGCTCAGGTCGAGCGGCCCCGTAGCCATCACGAACAGCCCGAGGCCAAGCAGGGCATTGCAAGGGACGTAGAGTCCACCCGAAAACGGTGGCCAGAGGTTGAGCAGGTTGTTGTAGGAAACGAGTCCGAACGCGAGAAGGGTCGGGATCACGAGCGGCAAGCCTAGCGAGGAGGATTGGGGAGTCCCGGCGGACGTGCCGGGGCCCGCCCCCGCCCCTGCAGACCCCCCAGCCTCTGCGGCTCGAAGCGCAGCGAGGGCGTGGCTTCACGCCATCCTCACCGGCCTGGCCGCCTGGGCGCTCCTGCGCCTCGTCGCCACCGCCGCGGCGTTCGCCTCCGCCGGGCTGCTCGCCGGTGGGCTGACGATCCAGGTCCCCGGCTACGTCCCCCCCCATTTCGCCGGCGGGGACGAGGCCCTGCTCGGCGTGTGGCTGCGGGCCGACGCGCTCTGGTACCTGCGCATCGCCGAGTCGGGCTACCGGGGTGATCCGGGAACCTTCGCATTCCTTCCCCTGTTTCCGATCCTGACGCGGGCCCTGACGCCGCTGGTGGGCGGGAACGAGGTGATCGCCGCACTCATCGTCGCCAACGCCGCGTGCCTGATCGGGCTCGTCGTGCTCTGCCGGCTCGTCGACCTGCTGATCGGGCCGAGCGCCGCCCGCGCCGCCGCGTTCGGGCTTGCTCTCTCGCCGACAGCCTTCTTCCTGGTCGCCCCATATGCCGAGCCGCTCCTGCTCGCCGCAGGTGCATGCGCGCTGCTCGCGGTGGCTCGAGGGCACCCGGCGGTCGCGTGGATGGCCGGGGTCCTGGCCGGGCTCGCACGCCCCTTCGGCGTGCTGCTCTCGATCCCGATGCTCGCCCTCGCCAAACGAGGAGCCGGCCGCACGTGGGCCGCGGCGACCGGCCCCCTGGTCGGGTTGGGCATTTGGCTGGCCTGGGTGTGGGCCGTCACCTCGGAACCGACGGGTGGCCTGGGGGTGCAGTCGCGGTGGCAGCGCACCCTCACCCTTCCGGTGGTCACCCTGCTGGAAGGAGCGAAGGCTTGGTGGCGCCTTCGGGCAACGGACTTCGGCCCCTACTTCCTTCTCGACCTGGCGGCGGCGGCTGCGCTCGTGGCCATGGCGATCGGGCTGCTGTTCGTTCAGCGTCGCCATGGCGGGGCCGCCCTCCTCGGGTTTGCCGCCTACACGGCTGCGGTCATGGGTGCCGCCCTGGTGGCCCCGTTCCCTCCCCGCCCGCTGCTGTCCCTGCCGCGCTTTGTCCTCGCCGCCTTCCCGGGCTTTGCGGCGTGCGCCCTGATCCCCCGGCGAGCCCGCGTCCCCCTGGCGGTGCTGTCGGCAGCAGGCCTTGGAGCTCTCACCGCCCTCTTCATCGCCGCCCGGCCGATCTTCTGATCCGGCGAGGGGCGGCCTGGATTTCGCGACAGCTTCTCCATCGGCTGCCGACCCGTGCGGAGGCGGGCCCGCCGGGCCGCTGTGGCAGGATGGGCTCATGAACACAGACGGCCTGGCCCCCCGGCGGCCCTCCCGGAAGATCCGCATCGGAACCGTCGAGATCGGCGGCGATGCCCCGATCTCGATCCAATCGATGACGACGACGAAGACCGAGGACGTCCAGGCCACGCTCATCCAGGCACACGCGCTCGCCACGCAGGGGGCCGACATCGTCCGGGTGGCGGTCCCCCACGAAGCCGACGCCCGGGCCCTCCCGATGATCGTCCAGGAGGCCGGCGTCCCGATCGTCGCCGACGTCCATTTCTCCTACCGGCTCGCCCTGCTCGCCCTCGAGGCCGGGATCGGCGGCCTCCGCCTCAATCCAGGCAACATCCGCGACGAGCGCCATGTCCGCAGGGTCGTGAGGGAGGCTTCTGCCCGCGGGGTCCCGATCCGGATCGGCGTGAACGCGGGGTCGCTCGACAAGCGGCTGCTGGCCAAGCACGGCGGCGCCACCCCCGAGGCCCTGGTCGAGAGCGCCCTCGAGGAGGTCCGGATTCTCGAGGACGAGGGCTTCGGCGACATCAAGGTGTCCGTCAAGCACCAGAACGTGGCGCAGATGATCCGCGCCTACCGCCTCCTCGCCGGCGCGATCGACTACCCCCTCCACCTCGGCGTGACCGAGGCCGGTCCGCCGCCGGCCGGGACGGTGAAGTCGGCGATCGGCATCGGGACCCTGCTCGCCGAGGGGATCGGCGACACCATCCGCGTCTCGCTCACCGCCGATCCCGTCGAGGAGGTGAAGGCGGGCAAGCAGATTCTCCAGAGCCTCGGGCTGCGGCGGACCACCTTCGACCTCGTCGCCTGCCCCTCCTGCGGGCGAGCCGAGCTCGACGTGTTCGACCTGACCCGCCGCGTCCAGGAGGAGCTCGAACGCCGCCGGCTCCCCCCCATTCAGATCGCGGTCATGGGCTGCGAGGTCAATGGGCCCGGGGAGGCCCGGGACGCCGACGTCGGGCTCGCCGCCGGCCCCGGCCGCGGGCTGCTCTTCTCCCGGGGTCGCCAGCTCGGCTGGGTCCCGGCCGACCGGATGGTCGAGGCGCTCATGGAGGAGGCGGTCAAAGTCGCCGAGGAGAGGGTAGGGTCGGACTGATGGCCAAGAGGATGGTGGTGGCAGCGCCGCGCGGGTTCTGCGCGGGGGTCGAGCGGGCGGTCGACATCGTGGTGCGCGCACTGGAGAAGTACGGCCCTCCCGTCTACGTGCGCAAGCAGATCGTCCACAACCTCCACGTGGTGCGTGAGCTCGAGGCGAAGGGAGCGGTCTTCGTCGAGACCGAGGAGGAGGTGCCCGACGGCGCCATCTGCGTGTTCTCCGCCCATGGGGTCGCCCCCAGCGTCTACGAGAACGCCGCCCACCGGAACCTTCGGGTGATCGACGCCACCTGCCCGCTCGTGACCAAGGTCCACGTCGAGGCACGCCGCTTCGCCCGCCAGGACAAGACGATCTTCCTCATCGGGCACGTCGGTCACGAGGAGGTCGAGGGCACCTCCGGGGAGGCGCCCGAGCGCACCCTCGTCATCGAGCGGGCCGAGGACGTCGACCGCATCGAGGGGGTCGACCCCGCACGGGTCGCGTTTCTCACCCAGACGACCCTGGCCGTCGACGACACCCTCGAGGTGGTCGATGCCTTGCGGCGGCGCTTCCCGCTGATCTCGGCGCCCACCCGCGACGACATCTGCTACGCGAGCCAGAACCGCCAGACCGCGGTCAAGGCGATTGCGGCCAAGGCCGATGTGGTTCTCGTGGTGGGCTCGGAGAACTCGTCGAACTCGAATCGCCTGGTCGAGGTGGCCCGCGAGGCCGGGGCCCGCGCCTACCTGATCCCCGACGAGACCGGCATCCAGCCGGAACAGCTCGAGGAGGCCGACGTGATCGGCATCACCTCGGGGGCGTCGACGCCCGAGGTGCTCGTGGAGCGGGTGATCGCCCAGCTCAACAGCCAGGGCATCACCGACATCGAGGAGGTCGAGGTGGCCAGGGAGACGCTTCGCTTCCCGCTTCCCGCCTCGCTCGACGCGCCGTAGGGCTCCGGGAGGACACCAGGCCGGCAGCAGCAGTCCGAGGCCGAGCATCCCCGGCCGCGATCCGAACCCCGCATGAGGGTCGAGCCCCAGGGGCCTTCCTCGGTTGGCTGTCTGCTGGCGATGAGGCCGAGGCACGTCCCCGGCTGAACGAGCGCAGCTCACCTCTGTCGAGACCGCCGGCGAGCACCCATGCTCCACGAGCACACCGGCCTCCGCGCAGCGGCGAGGGAGGTTGAACTATCTCGTGTCCTGATATATCGTTCTCTGATATATCAGTGGACAAGTGAGTTCGGATCCGCCACCATGGTCCGGGAAAGGAGACAGCTTGGGTCGAGACCCGGCACGACCGTCGGACTTCCTCCCGCTGCCGACGGCGACGTTTCACATCCTCCTCGCCCTTCGCGACGGAGAGAAGCACGGGTACGCGATCATGCGCGACGTCGAGACCATCAGCGACGGCGCGGTGAAGATCGGCCCCGGCACCATGTACGGCTCGATCAAGAGGATGCTCGCCGAGGGGCTCATCGAGGAGTCGGACGAACGCCCCGACCCCGAGATGGACGACGAGCGCCGCCGCTACTACCGGGCCACGCGTCTCGGCGCACGGGTCTGCCTCGCAGAGACGGAACGGCTCAGGAAGCTCCTGAAGAACGTGCTGTCTCGACGTGCCTTCCCTGGCCTCGAGCGAGCATGAACCCGCCACGATCGCCAAAGGTGCAGGCCAGCATCTACCGAGCCGTGCTGCACGCCTACCCGCGTGCCTTCCGGCGCGAGTACGCGGGTCTCATGACCCAGGCGTTCTGCGACCGCCTGAGGGAGCGAGGCCCTGCCCGCGCCTGGATCCTCATCGTGGCGGACCTAGCCGTCTCCGTTCCGCAACAACTCCTGGAGGTGTCGATCATGAGGCAAAAGTGGATGGCAGGGCTGGCCATCGCCGGCTCCCTGGTGATCCTGGGCATGATGGCCCTGGGGGCGGGTCCCCCGCTCGTGGTGTTGGCGCTCGCCGTGGGCCTCTTCGTGATGGTGCCTGCGATGGTCTCGCTGAGGGCAGCCAGGCGGGCCGGGCGCCCGACCGAGTACGCCTATGCCGGTGCGGGCCCGAAGGCCTGGACGTGGTGGACCGTGCTGGCGGCGGTCCTCGCGGCGCTCTACGTGGCGGGCGCGGCCACCCAGCTCATCACGAATCCCAAGGCGACCAACCTGGGCGCGATGGGGATCGCCCTGGGCTTCGCCGCACTCATTGCCTCCGGGCTGTGGCTTCGCTCGCAGTCCCGGATCTCCGGCAACTGGATGGTCGTGGTGGCGGCGGTACCGGCACTCACCTTCTTCTGGGTCATCGTCCCCACGGTGCTCGCCCTCGCGATCATCGTCGGCTCGGTGACGGAGATTGCCCGGGCCCGGCCGCAGGCACCTCTCCCGTCGTAAACGCCGGCGGAGCCGGCCCCCTCGCGAAGTCTCGTGCCTCCGCTGCCTGATCGTTGGGCAGCGGGGGCGAGGCGGGCCGCCTGTCTTGTCGCGCCGTCGACCAGCAGCCGGCCCCCCACCCCGGCGCCCGCCGACCCGGGGACATCTGCCGCCGGCCGGTTGCACCGACCTGCTGGTATCGTTCCTGCGCCACAATCAGGGGAGCCAGATGAAGGTTCACCGCGAAAAACTGCAGATCGCGACGAAAGGCCCGTACGACATCATCGACATCACCGCCGATGTCGAGAAGGCACTGATCGAGTCGGGCATCGATGAGGGGTACGCGCTGGTGTTCTCCGGCCACACCACCTGCGGCGTGCTGATCCAGGAACGGGAGACCGGCCTGCTGGCCGACATTCAGACCGCGCTGTCGCGCCTCATCCCCTCGGTCGGGTATTACCGCCACAACGACATGGACATCCGCACCGAGAACCTTCACGACGACGAGCCCGGCAACGCCCATGCCCACATCCGTCAGATCATCGGGGGCCGCTCGTCGGAGTCCGTCCCCGTCGCCGAGGGAGCCCTCCAGCTCGGAGTCTGGCAGCGCATCACGGTGATCGAGTTCGACGAAGCCCGCGACCGGCAGATCTCCATCCAGGTCTGCGGGATCTGAGCGGAGAGACGCCGGTGGAGGCGGTCTTCAAAGACGAGGTCGGCGCCGCCCTCGACCCCGTCACGCGCGATCTCCAGCGGATGGAGGAGATCATGCTCGAGGCCTCTGCCGCGGCCACGGTCTTCCTCACCGAGGCCACCACCTATCTCACCCGGGCGGGCGGGAAGCGCCTCCGCCCCGCGCTCGTCGCGCTCTCGGCACAGCTCGGTTCGGGGACCGACTGGCGTGTGCATGCCACCGGGGCGGCCATCGAGCTGACCCATCTCGCGACCCTCTACCACGACGACGTGATCGACGAGGCCGATGTTCGGCGAGGTGTTGCGAGCGCCAACGAGAAGTGGGGCAACACCGTCGCGATCCTCGTCGGCGACTACCTGTTCGCTCGAGCCTCCGGGATCGCCGCCGACGTCGGGGGGCCGGTCCCGCGGGTGCTGGCAGATGCCATTGCCCGGGTCGTCCAGGGGCAGGTGCGCGAGCTCGAGTCCGCCTACGACACCGCCCGGGGAGGCCCCCACTACTTCGCCACCATCGAGGACAAGACAGCCGCACTCATCGAGGCTTCGACCCGGCTCGGGGGCGCCCTTGCCGGCTGCTCCGACGAGCTCGTCGATGCGCTCAGCCGCTTTGGCACGAGCTTCGGGCTTGCGTTCCAGATCGCCGACGACCTGCTCGACATCGCCGCGACCCAGGAGGAGCTGGGAAAGGCCCCCGGCACCGACATGCGGGACGGCGTGTACACACTGCCGGTGCTCCTCGCAATGGAGGCCGACCCGTCGCTGGCCTCCTCCCTCGGAGCGCCGCAGGTCGACGTGGAAGGTGTGCGGACCGCCGTGCTTCGGACGGGGGCCTTCGACCGTGCCCTTGCCGAGGCGGCACGCCACGCCGATGGTGCCCTCGAGATCCTCAAGACGTTGCCCCACCGCGAGGCCCGAGACTCCCTGGAGCGCCTGACCAGGGTTGTCGTCGATCGGGTGCCGGTCCTCGAGTAAGGTGGACAGCAGCGTCGAGCCGGCTCCCGCTGTCCCCGGTTCCGATGAACGAGTGAGCGCCCCAGAGGCACGGCTTGCCGGGGCGAAGGTCCCCGCGCATCTCGCCGTGATTCCCGACGGCAACCGCCGCTGGGCAATCGATCACGGGCTGGGGCCGGTCCAAGGGCACCGTCAGGGGTTCGAGGTGGCCAAGCGCCTGGCCCGCTTCTGCCGCCGCATCGGCATCCACACCACCACGGTCTGGGCCTTCTCCACCGAGAACTGGCGCCGGGATCCCCTCGAGGTCGCCGCCCTGATGGCGCTCTACGAGGAGTGGATCCACGCCCTGCTGGCGGAGGCAATCGAGGAGGAGGTGCGGGTCGTGCACATCGGGCGACGAGAGGGGCTCCCCGCCGGCGTCGAGGAAGCTGCGGCCGAGGCTGGCTTCGGCGACGGGATGCCGGCTTCGCTCCGGGAGGCGCTCGAGGAGCTCGAGGCCAAGACCCTCTCCTTCGAGCGCAACGTGATCAACCTTGCCATCAACTACGGCGGCGCGGATGAGATCCAACGCGCCGTGGTCCGCCTCCTCGAGTTCGCGGCGTCGACGGGGGCCGACCCGGCGGGCCTCGACATCGTCACCTTCCTCGACACGGCCGGGCAGCCGCATCCCAACCCCGACCTCGTCTGGCGAACCTCGGGTGAGTTCCGCTCCTCGGGGTTCCTCCCCCTCCAGTCGGCCTACGCCGAGATGGTGTTTACGCCGAAGAACTTTCCGGAACTAACGGAGGAGGATGTCGTGGAGGCGGTGCTGGAGTACTCGGCCCGCATCCGCCGGTTCGGAGGATGATCGAGCATGCGCTGCCCCCACTGCAATGCCCTGAACCCTGAGGCCGCCGACTGGTGCTCACAGTGCCTGACCCGCTTCCCAAGCCCAGCCCCCCCGTCGGGGTCGGGGAACGGGGTCGGCGACGGTAGCGGCACGCTTCCGCCCGCGCGGCTGCGGCCGCCGGCGGCGGTCGATCCCGGAGGTGGGCGGGGCCCCGCGGACCCGTTCCACGACGCGGCCTTTCTCGACCTCGCCGAGCGCTCGGAACATCTCCTGGAGGCCGAGCAGGACGCCACCTGGCGGTGCCGGGCGTGCGGCACCCCCAATGCGCTGTCGCTCGACCGGTGCTCGGCCTGCGGACGCTCGATGTTCGAGTCGTTCGGCGCAGCCCGTGAGGCTTCATCGGTGGCGCCGCGCAGCCCGCAGACGGCTGCGTTGCTCTCGATCATCCCGGGCCTCGGGCACTTCTATCTGAACCGGCCGGCCGAGGGTTTCTCCCGGCTGCTGTCGTTCCTCTGGTGGCTCGGGGTGGCCCTGATGCTCGCCGCACGGCCGTTGCTTCCGCTTCGTGCCATCTTCATCGTTGCGGTGCTGGCGCTGGTGGCGGTCTCGGTGCTCGAGGCCTATCAGCAGGCCATCGACGGGAGGCCCCCGACAATCCTCACCCCGCGGGTCTTCCTCTACTCCTGGCTGGCCCTGCTCGCCATCCTCTTCATGGGCTTCATGATCGCCTTCGGAGCCGCTCGCCGAGGCCGCTGAAGGCCGCGCAGGCGTTCGTCGACGCCCCCGCGGTTAGCCTGACGCCGTGACCGTCAAGATCGTCTCCGACCTCCACTCGCGGGTCGAGGCACTACGCAACGAGATCGCCCCGAACGATACGTTGCTGCTGCTCGGAGATCTGATCAACATCGTGGACTACACCGCGATGGAGGGGATCCTCGTCGACGTCTTCGGCGTGAGGACGGTTCAGGAGGTTGTGGCACTCCGAGCCGAACGGCGCTTCGACGAGGCGCGGGCGGTCATTGCGCGGCGCCGCGAAGGGCGCGGGTCGAAGGTGCGGGACCACTTCGTGGCCCTGACGAGGAAGGCGTACCGGGAGGTCCGCGACGCCCTCCCCCACCGCACCTGCGTGATCTTCGGCAACGCCGACTCCCCGTCGATGGCGGAGGAGCTTGCGGGCCCCGGGGTCGAGTTCGTGGACGGGAAGGTGGTGGAGCTGCAGGGGCTGCGCGTCGGTTTCGTGGGCGGGGGGCTGCCGACGGCGCTTGGCGTTGCCGGGGAGATCAGCGAAGCCGAGTTCGACGCCAAGCTGGACGGCGTCGGCGAGGTCGACGTGATCTGTACCCACATGCCGCCCGACCTCCCCGAGCTCACCTACGACACCCTCGCCGCCCGCCACGAGCGCGGGTCGCCCCGGCTGCTCGAGTACATCCGCGAGGTCCGGCCCCGGCGGGCCTACTTCGGCCACATCCACCAGCCGCTGGTCTCCTCCACCCACGTCGGCCCCACGCATGTGGTGAACGCCGGATACTTCCGCCGGACCGCGAGGGCCGTGCCGCTGGACTTCTAACGGCCGCGTCGGCCCGAATAGAATCCGGACGCGGGGGAAAGGAGCTTGTCGTGGCCGAAGAGGGAAGCGCCTTGATCGAGATCGACGCGCGCCCCGAGGACATCCTCGCGGTTATCACCGACGTCGACGCCTACCCCGAGTGGATGAGCCCGTTTCGCAAGGCCGTCGTCCTCGAGCGGGACGAGGCCGGGCGCCCGAAGCGGGCCGAGTTCGCCGTCGACGCGAAGCTCCAGGTGATCGACTACACCCTCGAGTACGAGTACTCGCCGGCGGGGGTCGCCTGGGACAGCGTCGCCGGTGACATGAAGCAGATCAAGGGCGGATACGACCTGGCCGGCCATGACGCCGGCACAACGGTGACCTACCACTACACGATCGACCCCGGCTTTCCGATCCCCGGCTTCATCATGAAGAAGGCGGTGAAGCTTCTGGTCAGCACCGCCCTCGAAGACCTGAAGACCCGCGTCGAGACGATTGAGAGGAGCCGCCGATGAACCCGAAGCGATTCCTGGCAGCGGCCGTCACCATCTCCGCCTTGGTGCTTTCGGCGTGCGCGCGGAACGAGAACCCCGCCGTCGAGCCACCTCCGCAGGGAACCACGACCTCGCCAACTTCCGCCGCCACCGCATCGACTGCGCCGCTCACGATCCAGATGCAAGCGCTCAACAACTCGGGCGAGTCCGGGACGGCCACGCTCACCCCGCAGGGATCCAAGACGATGGTCGAGGTGAGGCTCTCCAACCCACCCACAACCCAGCAGCCGGCCCACATCCACCCCGGTACGTGCGCCAACCTGAACCCGACGCCGAAGTACACCTTGAGCCAGGTCACCGCGGGGACGTCGTCGACCACCGTCGACGTGAGCCTCGACGATCTGCTCGCCATGCCGTTCGCGATCAACGTGCACAAGTCGGCCGCCGAGGTGCAGACCTACTTCTCCTGCGGCGAGATCAAGCGCTGACCGGCCGTCGTCAGCGGCGCGATCCTCGGGGAGCAAGCCGAAGATCACGACGTCGATCCGGCGTCCATTGAACACGGCCGCCCAACGCAACGCGGCCTCGCGCCGGTAGCCGGCCGCCGTCGCCACGCCCTGCGAGGCCAGGTTCTCGACGTGCGTGCGCACCTGGAGGCGGGCCAGGCCCTGTGCTCGATTCCCCATGCAAGAGCACCCGGAGCGCCCGGGAGGCGACCCCGCGGCGCCGGGCCCACGGGCCCACCCAGTACCCGACATCCGCCGCGGCCCGGTCCTGCCCCCAGTGCAGCCCGATCGCACCGAGGACCTTTCCCTTCTCGGCATCGACGATCGCAAGCGGCAGGGTCAGGCCGGCCGCCATACCCTCGGCATTGGAGGCTAGCCACATCCGGGCATGCTCCTCCCCTCGGGCATGTGCGTCCACCGCGGGATCTGGGCGGCACGCCGCAACGATGTCCGGCACATCGTCGTCCGTCCAGCCTCGCAGCGTCACCACACCGTCGCTGAGCGGCGGGTCCGGGGCTGCGAGGGCACGACCGATCATCCCTGCTCCTCGCGCAGAGGAACCTTTTTGAAGACGGCGTAGAGCGTCAGATCGTAGAGGCTCTTCAGGGCGCCCGCGACGATGAAGGGCCCGGCCGTCAACCCGCCAAAGACGGCGCCGGCGATCGCGGGTGCGATGGGGCGCACCGCATTCCGGGCGGTGTTCGTGAATCCGGTCGCCGCCGTGCGCTCCTCCGGCTCGACCAGCGCGACCAGGTAGGCCTGGCGAGCCGGGACGTCCATCTGCGACAGGGCGAAGCGCGCAAGGAGGGCCGCGATCGCCGACCCCATCGTGGGCATCAGCGGCACCGCCGCCAGGAGCAGGTTGGACGGGAGGTGCGTGAAGACCATCGTCCGCAACAGCCCGATGCGTTCTGCCAGGCGCACCGCCGCGAGGAACGAGAGGCTCTGCAACAGGCCGACCGCGAAGAAAACAAGGCCGAGCAGGCTGGGCGAGGCGTGGTAGCGCCCCGCGAACCAGTAGGCGAGATACGACTGGACGACGAATCCGCCGGCGAAGGAGTCGAGGGCGAACAGGCCTGCGAGCCGCAGGACCAGGGGACGCGACGGGCCGAGCGGGGGGCCGGTCATCTTCGGCCGGAGCGCCCCCAGCTCGACCGCCGGCGACAGGCGGGTGGCTACGATCACGCCCCCCACCGCGATCACGGGATAGAGCAGGAACCATCGCTGGTCCGGGGGGAGGCCGGGGAGAACCCGGCGCAGCAGCTCGGGTCCGCCCGCGGCGAGCGCCCCGACCGACCCGGCGATCGTGGCGACGGCGTTGTAAATGCCGAGGAGCCGGTTGCGCTCGGCAGGCGTTTCCGTGGCGTTGGGGATCATCGCAAGCTCGATCGAGGTGAACGGCCCCGACTCGACCACGTCGGTGGAGACGGTCCCGGCCAGCGCTGCCAGCAGGAGGAGGGCCGGAGAGTCCGAGAGCCCGAATACTGCTCCGGCGGCGCCCATCAAGACGAACAACCAGGCATAGCTCGGGCGGCGACCCAGGCGGTCCCCCCACCATCCCACCGCGGCGGACATCAGCGCGGCACCGGCGAGCAGCGCGGCGAAGATCACCCCGACCATCGTCGCCGAGAGGCCCGACCGGGCGAGGGAGACGCCCAGCAACACGCTGCCGAAGCCGTAGAGGAAGGCGCGAAGGGCCTGGGCGAGCAGGATCAGCCGCGCGTCCGGCTTCATCGGGAGACGAGGGTACCCGGTCGTGGACCGTTCAGATTCCGGGCCGGACCGCCCCCACGTAGTCGCGCCGCTCCATCGAGCGCACGCCCACCTGCTCCCCCGTCTCCGGCGCGTTCACCATCTGGCCGTTGCCGACGTAGAGGCCGACGTGGTGGATCGGTCTGCCGAAGAACACGAGGTCTCCCGGCTGGAGGTCGTCGCGGGCCACCCTCGGCCCGCTCCCGAACTGCGCCCGGGAGGAGTGCGGGAGCGACACGCCGGCGGCTCTCCAGGCGAACATCGTGAGGCCCGAGCAGTCGAAGGAGTCGGGCCCGGCTGATCCCCAGTGATAGGGCTTTCCCGCCTGATCGAGAGCCGTCTCGACCGCCACCCGCGCCCGGGGCGAGACCGGGAGCCCGGCCAGGCCGAGGATGGCGGACAGATTGGGGAGGGCCAGCGCCGACCGAGCCTGAAGGGCTGCCCGTGCCTGTGCCGCCCGGGCTTTCGCCGCGCGCTCTGCGGCAGCCCGCGCTGCCGCCTCCGCGGCGTCGATCCTCTTGAGGAGCTGCTGCTGCGCGGCGAACCGATCCTCCAGGCGGTCGCGCTTCGCATCGATCGCGTCGCGGATCTTCTTCGCCCGGGTCCGCTCGCGGTCGAGATCGCTCGCCCGCTCGGCGGCCCTCCCCTTTGCGATCCGCAGGGAGCTGACCAGTCCCGACTCCCAGTCGCCGACCTTCGAGACGACCGCCATCTTGCGATCGAACTCGGCGGGACTCCTGGAGGTGAGCCAGACCAACAGCAAGTCGGGGAGACCGGCGCGGTAGACGGCGACGGCCCGGGCCGACGCTGCCCGGCGGAGGCTGTTCACGTGGGCGTCGGCCCTCGCCTGGCGCTCCTGGGCCTCGCCCATTTCGCGCTGCACCCTGGCCAGCGCGATCCGGGCCTCGTTGTAGTCTTCGTCGAGGGTGGCGATCTCGTCGGCAAGGCGCTCGATCTCGCCCTGGACCTGGCTCCGCGAAGGCTGGCGCGTCGGAGCGCCCAGCGCTCCGGGCTGGGGAAGGAGAAGGAGCGAAAGGCCCACGATGGCGGAGATGGCGGCCAGGCGCCTGGTCGTCATGCCGTGGGATGCTACCGGAGGGGGACGACCCGAACAAACTCTTCGCGATGTCCAGGATCGAGCTCACCAAGGGAGACATCACCGAGCAGCACGTCGACGCCGTCGTCAATGCCGCCAACTCCTCCCTGATGGGAGGCGGTGGGGTCGACGGGGCGATTCATCGGAGGGGCGGGCCGGAGATCCTCGCGGAGTGCAAGCGGCTGCGAGCGGAGCGCTACCCCGACGGCCTACCGACCGGCCAGGCGGTGGCGACGACGGCGGGGCGGATGCCGGCGAGGTGGGTGATCCACACCGTGGGGCCTGTCTACCGGCGCTCGGATGACCGTTCGGGTCTGCTTGCCTCCTGCCACATCGAGTCGCTGCGGGTGGCGGATGAGTTGGGGGCTCGCAGCGTGGCGTTTCCGGCGATCTCGACCGGGGTCTACGGCTACCCGGTTCGGGAGGCCGCCCGGGTGGCGATCGGGGCTCTGCG
>JBOGWP010000136.1:0-14780 GCA_050693875.1 Actinomycetota bacterium | reverse complement strand
GCGCGCCGCTGCCTCGTGATGAGACCTCACCGTCGAGCCGTGGGAAGGCGCGGGATCGCCTCGGCGCGCTGCGACGCCGGGGCCATCTCGCCGACATCTCGGGGGGGCAGCCTGCGTGTCTGCGGTCCTCCGACCAGGGTACGGGTCGACGCTCTTTCAAAGTGGTCGAGCCACAAGGAGGCGCAGTCGTCACCCGTCCAGCCGCCCGTCCAGCCCAACTAACCGCTCGGCGCAGACCCTCTCGGGTCGTCCCGTCCACAACGGGAGGAACTTCGCTTCATTTCGGTCCACATCCGTGACGGCAAGGTTCACGGACTGAACATACGAGGAGGTACCTGATGGCCGGGTACGCAAAGGACGTGCTCATCTCGACGGATGAGCTCGAGGGAAAGCTCGGCGACCCGAACGTTCGGGTCATCGAGGTGGACGAGGACACCGCGCTGTACGAGAAGGGGCACATCCCCGGGGCGGTGGGGTGGAACTGGAAGGCCGACCTCCACGACCCGCTTCGGCGCGACTTCATCGACGAGGGTCAGCTCGGCAAGCTGCTCGGCAAGGCGGGGGTGGGCGCGGAGACGGCGGTCGTGCTGTACTCCGGCAACAACAACTGGTTTGCCGCCTACGCCTACTGGCTCCTCAAGTACCGCGGCTTCGACAGCGTCAAGCTGCTCGACGGGGGCCGGAAGAAGTGGGAGCTCGAGTCGCGTGAGCTGGCCGCCGATGCTCCGCAGATCTCCCCCGCGTCGCAGCCGCCCACGATTACCGGCAGCCGGCCGGAGCTGCGGGCGCTGCGCGAGGAGGTCATCTCCGCGGTCGGATCGTCCGAGGCGTTCGTCGACGTGCGATCGCCCGAGGAGTACCGCGGCGACCTGCTCGCCCCCCCGCACCTTCCGCAGGAGCAGGCCCAGGTGCCCGGCCACATCCCCGGGGCGGCGAACGTGCCGTGGAGCAAGGCCGCGGCCGAGGACGGCAGCTTCCGGTCGCCGGACGAGCTCAAGGAGCTCTACGAAGGCGTGGGGGTCACCTCGGAGAAGGACACGATCGCCTACTGCCGGATCGGGGAGCGCTCCTCACACACCTGGTTCGTGCTCCACGAGCTTCTCGGCTACCCGAACGTGAAGAACTACGACGGGTCGTGGACCGAGTACGGGTCGCTCGTCGGCGTGCCGGTCGAGCGATAGCCGAGTCAAGTTTGGGGACGAGACCGACCGGGGCCGGACCTCAAGCTGGGCATAGAGGACTGCCGGCGAAGCCTCGGCTCGCCGAGCAAGGCGAGGCGGGCCGACATTGAGGACCGCGGCCGGAGGCCGCCCCTTGCCTTTCCAACCTGTACCGGGGAAGCGAAGCGACCCGCTAGGAGGTCACGATGAGCGTCACCGACGAGTTGCTCCGCAACAACGAGGCCTACTCCTCGAGCTTCGACAAGGGGGATCTCCCCCTCCCGCCGGCCCGCGGGGTGGCGGTGCTGGCGTGCATGGACGCCCGCCTCGACGTCCATAAGATCCTCGGGCTCTCCGAGGGCGATGCCCACGTGATCCGAAACGCCGGAGGGGTGGCAACCGATGACGCCATCCGCTCGATCGTGATCTCGCAGCGCCTCCTCGGGACCAAGGAGCTCATCCTCGTCCACCACACCGACTGCGGGATGCTCACCTTCACCGACGATCAGGTGAAGGGGCAGATCGCGGCCGAGACCGGGATCCGGCCGCCCTTCGCCCTCGAGGCGTTCGGCGACCTCGAAGGGGACGTGCGCCAGTCGATCGCCCGGATCAAGGCCAGCCCCTTCGTCCTCCACAAGGACGCCGTCCGCGGGTTCGTCTACGACGTCACCAGCGGGCGGCTGCAGGAGGTCGCGGCCACGATCGACCTGAGCGCGGCTGAGGTGGCGGGAGCGACGACCGGCTGAGCCAGAGAGAACCGGCGGTGCCTCTCTGCCTCTACCGGACGGTGAGGGTTCCCTTCATCCCGGCGAGCGTGTGGCCGGGAATGCGGCAGTAGTACTCATAGGTCCCCGGGGTGGCCGTGAACTCCACCCTGCGCTCGGCGTTCACCGGCACCCGGAGGTCGACGTGCAGGGCGTCGATGGTGAACGTATGCCAGAACAGGTCCCGGTTCACCATGTAGACGCCGATCGGGCCGGCGGGCGCGGTCAACGTCTTCTTCGAGAACGCCGTGTTCTGAGAGGCCAAACGGATGTCGCCGGCCTCGACCACCTGGCGCGGCCTCCGGCCGCCTGCAACCGCTGCTCCGCCGCCCAGCAGCACGAGCACGACCACCCCCGTCCCGGCCCACCGCAGCGTCCGGGCGCCGGCCTGCGGACTGATCCTCGCCACCACCAGGGCGAACGGCCCGACCAGCCCGACCAGGGCGATCAAGGTATGGATCGCCGGGATGACCGCGTCGAGCGCACCCTCCCGGTGGGCAAGGTTGCTGGCCGTCCCGGTCAGCATCCAAAAGGTGATGTTGGCGAAGATCAGCCCGAGCAGCACCGCCCCGGCGAGTCGTCCGCGGCGGCCGAGCACGAGCAGGCCCAAGATCACGACGACGGCGAGCAGCAGCGGCTCGATGTCGGAGAGCGCCACGGCGGTCAACAGGTTGGCGAGGATGTCGGCGACCGCCGCGCCGATCAGGATCTTGTGCCACACGGAGGTGTGCTCGGTCATAACGAGCGGCGATCCTATCCGGCGCTCGGGCCGGGCCGTCGGCGCGGCCGAGCATGTCTGCGGGAATACCACCCGACCCGATGGCGTTTACGTCACGAAAGGAGGCGGACGAACATCGTCCGAATCAACCAGATGGCACATCTCACCGAGGTAACCGACGCAACCTTCGACAGCGAGGTCCTCGACTCCGACGTTCCCGTGCTGGTGGACTTCTGGGCAGAGTGGTGCGGTCCATGCCACGTCGTCGCTCCCGAGGTGGAGGCGCTGTCGTCCGACCTGGCCGGGAGGGTCAAGGTCGTCAAGCTCGACGTCGACCATAACCCGAAGACCTCGGACACCTACCGGGTCATGTCGATCCCGAGCCTGGTGCTGTTCTCCGACGGCTCGGAGCAGGTGCGCCTCGTCGGCGCCCGCCCGCGGCAGGCCATCCGATCGGCGATCGAGCCGTACCTGAAGGCGGAGCCCGAGACCAAGAGCGCGTGACCTCACCCGGGGCGCCGGTACTACCGGCGCCCCGGCTCTCATACCCTGACGCCGTAGAGACGGCGCATCCGCTCGCGGAACTGGGCCTCGGATAGCGCGCCGCCGGCGAAGTCGATCCGGCGCCCCGACGCGTCGTAGAAGACGGTTGCCGGCATCCCCCTCGCACCGAGGGCGTCGTGCAGCCCGCTCCCCTGCTCCCCGCCGACGTCGCGCACGAGCGGCCACTGGTCGATGCCGAAGCGCCTGGCCATCGAGAGCCCCTGCCCGGCGTCGAGGGAGTTGACGCCGACGAAGACCACCTGCCCCTCGAGCTCACGCGACACCTTGGCGAGTCCGGGCAGCTCTTCCTCGCAGGCGACGCACCACGAGGCGAAGAAGTTGGCGACGACCGGCTTGCCGCGAAAGTCGGCGAGACGGACCGTGCCCTGGCCGCCGAGCCGGGGGAGCTCCCAGCGGTCGGGATTGGTGGAGAACGCCGTCGTGGGCGACGAGCCGCGCCGGCCGGCCACAACGGCGAGCCCGACGAGCGCGGCGACGGCCAGCAGGGCAGCCGCGATGCGGATGCGGTTGCCCGGGCTGGGTACCTGGGGCTGTTTTTCGTGCGTTCGATCGGTCATCCTCGGCACCTCTCCGGGCATTATCGCCCCGGGCCCGGGCGTAGGCAGTCCGCCGGACGCACCGGCCTGGGCCCGCGGCTCAGCGCTGGATCAGGATGGCTCGCGCCGGGGCGCCGTCGCCGCCCAAGAGCTTCAGCGGGAGGCACACCAGCTCGTAGAGGCCCGGCCCCACCGATCGCAGGTCCAAGCCTTCCACGATGACCACCCCCGCCCCGAGCAGCGTGCGGTGCGTGGGGTGCCCGGGCGATCCGCGCTTCTCGATCGAGAGGAAGTCCGTGCCGATCAGGCGGAGGCCCCGGTCGACGAGCCAGGCCGCGCCCTCCTCGGCGAGCGATACGTACCGTTCGGGAAAGTCAGGCGAGTACTGCTCCCAGATCGAGGAGTTGGACGTCTTGAGGAGCAGGCGCTCCACCCCAGCGGGCAGGCCTGCCGCTTCCAGCTCGGCGGGCCCGACCTGGCCCTCGGCCGAGGTGAAGTCGGCAACGAATGCCGGCCCGACCAGGGCGTCGAGCGGGACGGACTCGACAGTCGGGGCTCCGTCGATGAAGTGGAAGGGGGGATCGATGTGCGTGCCCGTGTGGGTGCCGAGGCGCACCTCTGAGACGTTGGCGGCGTCGCCCCTGGCGATCCGGCGCGTGGGCGACACAAAGATCGGGGGGTCCCCGGGCCAGGTGAGCATCTCGGGGTGGACGCCGAGCGAGATATCGATCAGTCGAGGCATCGCTCCCATCCTCCCCCGTCGGCTCGGGCCCATGCCAGGCCGGGGCCGTCGCCGCGGGCGAAGCTCCCGCTGTGCCTCCTCCGCCCGCCTCCGTCGGTGACGAGCGAGAGCTGAGCAGCGCTACGTGCAACGCCATCGGGGGCACAGCAGCGCCGTCGAGGGCCAGCTGCGCCATCCCGATCGCGGCGCCCTCGTCGGCGTCGTGGACCTTGCCCTCGACGTCGGTGACAGTGATGCGAATAACGCGGCCGGGCGTTGCCTCTCCGGCCGGCCAACGAGGCTACGCTGTTGGCCCGATTCGGCCACCGGAGAATCCTCGTCTCGGTCGTTCGATTTGGCCGTTGAATTCGCCTCGCCACGCCTACGGTTCTCCATCGGTGTTTCCGTCGAGAAAAGCCTCGTTGTTCGCCTGCCCCCGCGATGGCATGGCCAGCCTTGCCGATTCAAGCGAAACACGAACTTCGGGACCGCCGAGCAGCGCCTTCAGAGCGGGACCGGTCATCAGCTACACATCTGATGGCGGGAACTCACGCCGAGCGGGCATTCCGGTGACAATCGCCAGACGCCCCAGCCCTCAGGCCGGCCTGCTCCCCCGTCTCTGGATTTGGTGTATGCAAATGACACTTACCGACGGCGGGGTCTATCACTCATAATTCTGGGGCGTTGCGGCTCGCGCTGTGGGGCAGGCCCGATTCAAATCCCGGGGGGCGTTGGATTGAAGGGACAATTGCACCGCGAAAGGGCGACTAGAGTCGCCAAACGGCGTCAATCCGCCAAAACGAAGAGCCGGCCCGCTTCGGTCGCAGGGAACCCGGCGCATGATCCTTCCGGGTGCCGGCCGTGAGCAAGGTCCTCCGGGTTCTCATCGTCGACGACCACCAGATGTTCGCCGACGCCATCGAGCTCCTCCTCGCCGGAGAGGTCGGCATCGAGGCCGTCGGCACCGCCGCCACCGGGGAAGAGGCGATCCGCCTGTGCGAGCGGACCGAGCCCGACGTCGTGCTCATGGACGTCGACCTGCCCGGCATCGATGGGATCCAGGCGTGCGAGCGACTGCGCGATGCTCATCCGGCCACGCTTGTCGTCATGATCAGCGCCGTCGAGTCGGCCGAAGTCCTCGCCCGCTCGATCGAGGCCGGGGCATGCGCCTTCGTCCCCAAGACCCACGCCGCCCACGAGCTCATCGGCGTCATCCGGCGAGCTGCAACCGGGGAGATGGTCTTGCCCCAAGGCGGCGTCGATCAGGTGCTTCGCCGGCTCCAGAACACCATCCGAGCCCGTCCGGAGCTTGAGGGCGCCACCCGGCTCACCGCCCGCGAGGTGGAGATCCTCCAGGAGCTGGCCGAGGGCAAGTCCACCGGAGAGGTGGCGAGGGCGCTCTCGATCAGCCCGCACACCGTCCAGAGCCATATCCGCAGCATCCTCACCAAGCTCGGGGTGCGCTCCAAGCTCGAAGCGGTGCTGATCGGGCTGCGCCGGGGGATGATCCGGCTCCCCTCCAAGACCTGACCGGTTCGTTCGGGGCGGCGGGTCGGGTTCGCCGCCCGTCCCTGTCGCGGCTCTCTATTTTTTGATATAGCTCTTTTTGATTACAGGGATTTTTGAGAGCCCCTTTCCGGCCTGCGAAGACCTTGCGGCTTGACCGGTTTTTCGAAGGCTGAAGAGCCTTGCCTGCCCTGCCCCACGCCAGAACGTGGACCACGATCCGCCTTCCGTCTTTTCGCATACTCCATTTTGAGTACCAACAAACCCACGGTTTTTGGGATGCGGATTTCCCCCTTCCCGAAAGAGAATCCGCCCCGAGTGGGGGATTCCGTCTGAAAGGAGCCACAACGTGCACCCCGGCCTAAGGAAACTGCCTCTGTTGCTCGGGCGGGGTGTCGCCGCCGTGAGCGCCCTGGCGCTGCTGGTCTCCGGCAGCGTCGCGGCAACGTGGTTCATCGCCGATCAGCGCAAGGCCGATCAGACGTCGGCGTCGCGCAAGCCGAACGAGGCCGAGAAGGCCGCCATCACCCAGAGCTTCCTCGGCCTGCCGCTCTCGTTCGAGGCCAACAAGGGCCAGACCGACCGAGTGGTGGACTTCATCTCGCGGGGCGCAGGCCAGACGCTATTCCTGACCAAGTCCGAGGCGGTCTTCTCGCTCAGCAAGCGTGAGGCGCCGGCGCGCCGCGGCCAGCCGGCGCCGGAGCCCGTCACCTCGGTCGTGCGCATGAGGATCCTGGGGGCCAACCTCGAGGCGAAGCCCGCAGCACACGAACGCCTCCCCGGGAAGGTGAACTACCTCCTCGGCAGGAACCCCAAGCTGTGGCGGACAAACATTCCCACCTTCGCCCAGGTGGGATACGCGGGCGTCTACCCGGGGATCGACCTCGCGTACCACGGGACCCAGGGCCGGCTCGAGTACGACTTCGTGGTGGCGCCGGGGGCCGACCCCTCCAGGATCGCTCTGGGCATCGTAGGCGCCGAGAGCCTGTCGATCGACGAGCGCGGTGACCTCGTGATCGGGACGCCCGCCGGCGATGTCCGACAGGCCAGGCCGACGATCTACCAGGAGAACGGGGGCCGGCAGCCGGTCGAGGGCCGGTTTGTCCTTCGCAACGACCGTGAGGTCGGCTTCGAGGTGGGCGCCTACGACCACACCCGACCCCTCGTCATCGACCCCGTCTTGCAGTACTCGACCTTCCTCGGCGGGACGGCCAACGACTTCGGTTGGGGCATCGATGTGGACAACGACGGCAACGTGTACCTCGCCGGCCTAACCGGCTCGACGACGTTCCCCACCACTGGCGGCGCCTACGACACCATCCACAACGGAAGCAGCGACGGGTATGCCCTCAAGATGAATTCGGCGGGCAACGCGCTCGTGTGGGCCACCTATATCGGGGGGACTGCCGCCGACGCAGTTTGGGACCTGGCCCGGGACACGTCGGGCAACGTCTACCTGGCGGGCACCACCCAGTCAACTAACTTTCCTACGAACGGGAGCGTCGCCGCGTACGACACCACCTGTGGATCCGATGCGCTCTGCAACGCTCCCCCGGCACCCGCACTCGTTCCGGCGGACAACTTCGTGGCCAAGCTCGGCCCCAACGGCGACACCCTTCTCTACTCGACCTACCTCGGCGGTAGCGAGGAGGAGCAGGTCCCCGACCAGGTCCCCTACGACGCCTTCATGGGCCTGGCCGTATACCAGGGGAAGGCATACCTCACCTCGATGACCTTTTCGAGCGACTATCCGACGACCGCCAACGCCTTTCAGAAGACCTGCGGGAGCTGCTCCAACGCCCTGTCCGACGCGTTCATCTCGGTGATCGACACCACGGTCGCCGGCCAGGCGGGTCTGGTCTTCTCCAGCTTCCACGGCGGGAGGGCAACCGACGAGGGCAAGAACGTAGCCGTTGACTCGACTGGGAAGGCCTACGTCACGGGCCACACCATCGGCAACGCGGAGGATGGGCAAGGCAACCCCACTAACAACAACTTCCGCGTCCGGAACCCCTACCAGGGGACCTACCGAGGTGGCTACAGCGACGCCTACGTCGCCAAGTACGACCCCTTCGCCTCCAAGCCCTCCAAGTCGCTGGTCTGGTCGACGTTTCTAGGCGGCGGGGGCCTCGAGGAAGGGTGGGACATCACGCTTGCCCCTGGGGGGACGGAGCCCTACATCGTCGGCTACACCACCTCGGGACCCAACCCCAACCCGCATGACAACAATGCGTCGGTCGCGGGGCCGGGCGATGACCCCGGCCATCCGGACGCCTGTCTTCAAGCACCTGATCCGAACGGACTCAGGCCGTACTGCGACTTCGCCCCGGACCCAGCCCCCTACTTCCCGACGAATACCGGGCCCGCGTACGCCGGGCGGGCATCGACCGCCAGCGGCTCCGCCCTGTTCCTCGACGGCGACGCCTTCGTCACCAAGATGAACTCGGCGGGCACCGGCATCGTGTGGTCCCGGTTCCTGGGGGGTCCCAACGCCGACTACGGGCAGGGGATCGACCTCGACTCCGACGGCAAGGTCTATGTGACCGGATGGACAACCTGCCGCAACCAGGACGTCATCTCGACCGTGGGCTACGACCCGCCGGCCCAGTTCTACACGGGCGTGCCGGACATCACCGACGGGACGCCGACCGGGCTCAACCCGGGCGAGCCGGCCCAGACCAACGTCGCGGACTGCCCCAACGGGTTCCCGCAGGTGAGCCCGGTCAACCAGTCGTCGCCGCCCGGGCCCGACGGGGTTTCGCCGATTAATGAGACTGTGATGGACACGACGCTCTTCGGCCCCGACCTCCACAACTCGCCCACCGGGGTGTTCGCCGCCAGGTTGTCGGCGAACGGGGTCAGCGTGGAGTACGCCGTGCTGCTCGATGGTAACGGTTTCGACCGGGGATTCGCGATCGCAGTGCGCGACCGCGACTCGGCCAACAGCCCGATCACGCCCGAGGCCTACGTCACCGGGCGGGTGGGTTCGTGCGGCGCGCCCCGGCCCTGCATCAACGGGCTGCCGTATCCGACCACCTCCGGGGCATTCGACACGACCTACAACGGTGCCGGGCGCGACACCTTCATCTCGAAGCTGGTGGGATAACCAAACCGGAAAACGGGGCGGCCGGCGCCCCCGCTGGTCCCGGACCCTCCGGTTCAGATAGACGAATGTGCGTATATGAAAAAGTAGAAACAGAAGGCATATATTGACGGAAATTGTCGGACCGCTCTATGGTGGAAACAGGAGAAGCGAACAGGGGGGTGGAGCGCCCCGCAGAAAGGGAGGGGAGAGGGATGAAGACGTCTGTGCTGTGGCGGAGCCACGGCTGGCGCAGGAGGGTGTTGCTCACGGGGTTCGGGGCTGGTGCGGCCATGCTCCTGTTCGGGGCGATCGCCTGGGCCTGTACCCAGCGGGTTGGAACGCTCCTTGTTTGCCGGCCGCCGGCAAAGAAGTTCGTCAGCTCGAGCCAGTGCGGCAAGGTCACCGGCACGACCCAGAAGGGCTCGCCCTCAGTGACCTCCGGCTCCGGTTCGCAACTGTTCTCGGCCAAGGCGAGCAGCTTCCAGTCGACGGTGTACACCGTCAACTTCCTGAAGCCGGGCGCCAGCGGGACGGACTGCCACCGCACCACCGGTGGGGCGACGAAGCTGACCAGCACGACCGGCAAGAGCAGCTTCAACGGACCGGGGTTCTACGCCGAGTTCGACAAGTCCCAGCTCGGAGCCTTGAGCCTGGGACAGGCGAAGATATGCGCTCAGGACCCGCAGGTGATCGTGGGACAGGTCATCGTCCTCAGCGTGGTCTGAGCGTGATCTGAGGAGAGCTGGAGCAGGTTCGAAGCTTGCGGGCATAGGCGCCCACGCCGGAGGGGGGAATCGGCGTGGGCGCTTGCCTGTCCCGCTGCGGTTGACTTTGACTGCGTTCGTCGTCGAGGCTCTGATGCTGGCATCCATGACGGTATCCACCCATGCGGAGCCGGCGGCCTCGCCGACGGTTATGCCCGACGTCCCGGTGACCCCGCGGGACGAGCGGGTGCAGTTCGGGAGCAACTCCCCCACCTTGGCGGTCGACCCGAGCGATCCCCGCTTCGTGACGCTCGCCAGCCGGTTCGACAACCCCGACTTCGGCTGTGCACTGCACCTCTCCGGGAATGGAGGTCTCGGCTGGGTCCCGGCCTTCCCCGTGACGGAGAGGAGCCTGCCGAGAGGAACGGAGAAGTGCTACGCCCCCGAGGTCGCATTCGATGCCCGCGGGACGCTGTACTACCTCTATATCGGTCTGGCCGGGCCGGGCAACAGCCCCTCCGGGACCTTCCTGGTCACAACCCGCGACCGCGGACGCTCGTTCACCCGGTCGAGGCGGCTGCTCGGGCGCGAACGCTACATGGTCCGCATGGCGATCGACCGCAGCGCCGGCAAGCAGGGCCGCATGCACATCGTATGGCTCGAGGCCGGGACGGACCCGCCGCTCGGCGGGCTTGCGCCACCGCCCAATCCGATCTTCACCGCCTACTCCGATGACGGCGGCAGGACCTTCTCCAAGCCCCTTCGCCTTAGCGACCCTTCCCGGCGGGTCGTGGCGCCGGCGCTCACCCTCGCACCAGGTGGGAGGGTGCACGTGGCCTTCTATGACCTCGAGGACGACGCTCGCGACTATCAGGGGTTGGAGGGGCCGGTCTGGGAAGGGCGCTGGTCTCTGCATGCGGTCTCCTCCGTCGACGGGGGGCGCAGCTTCGGCCCGGCGGCCATCGTCGATAGCGACGTCGTCCCACCCGAGCGCATCATGCTGATCTACACGATGCCGCCCCCCACCCTCGCGGCGGGCGGCTCCGGCAGCGTCTTTGCCGCCTGGCATGACGCCCGTAACGGCGACTGGGATGCGTTGCTGCGCCGTTCGGACGACGGGGGCCGAACCTGGCACGCGCCGGTCCGGTTGAACGACGACGAGGTGCGAAGCGGGCGCCACCAGTACCTTCCGCGCCTCTCGGTGGGCCCCGACGGACGCTTGGACGTCGTCTTCTACGATCGCAGAAATGACCCCGAGAATCTCCGCAACGACGTCTTTTTCACCTCCTCCTCGGACGGTGGAAGATCGTTCACGAAGAACCTCCGGGTCAACAGCGAAAGCTTCCACTCCCAGATCGGCACGCGCTACCCGATCCCATCCGCGCGGGGCTTGGTGGAGTACGGGTCGCGGATCGCGGTCGCCTCACTCCGGACGCGGGCCTTGGCCGCCTGGACCGACACTCGCTTGTCCGACCTAGAGGCCTTCAGCCAGGATGTGTTCGCGACGCAGGTCGTGCTCTCGCAGCAGTCAGAGCCGGTGCCTCGGCCCCCGCGCACACGTGTGTCGGCGACGGCGCTCCTGTTGGGGGCAGGGCTGGTCATCGTCGCGGGCTCGGGAGTCATCCTCGGGATCCGCCGCCGCCGCAAACGCGTCGCCGAATCGGTCTGAAGGTGGCCGCGGAGAGCATCGAGGGAGGAACGAGGTGAGGAGAGCGAGCCGGTTCGGTGCGGTCGCCCTGGCCCCCCTGGTGGCCCTCCTCGCGTTGGTTCTCCCGGGAAGCAGCGCCGCGGCGCCGGGCGATCTCGATCCAGGCTTCGGCGCGGGGGGTCGCATGATTGGTCCCGGGGGCCTGGCCAACGCGGTCGCCCTCCAGCCCGAGGGCAAGATCGTTGTCGCGGGGGAGCGATCCGGCGACTTCGCCCTCGCTCGCTACAACCCCGACGGCTCTCTCGACCAGGGATTCGGCGCAGCGGGCTCGGTCACCACCGATCTGGACAACAGCAAGTTCCTCCAGTCGGAGTTTGTCGCCGCGCTCGCCGTCCAGGGGGATGGCAAGATCGTCGCGGTCGGGAAGTCCAGTCCGGTGGGGATTCGCGACTTCACGCTCCTCCGCTACAATCCGGACGGGTCGCTCGATGGGACCTTCGGAGTCGGCGGGGTCATCACGACCGACTTTGGGAACTCCGACGTTGCGCTGGCCGTCCTCCTGCACGACGTCGGTGGCGAGCAGCGGATTCTCGTCGCGGGCGGTGCGAGGACCCCCACCGGCGGAGAGGATTTTGCGCTTGCCCGCTACCGGCCCGACGGGAGCCTCGATCCCACCTTCGGGAGCGGCGGGAAGGTGAGGACGGGATTCCCCCTGGCGGTCAGCGAGGTGAGGGCCCTCGCGATCCAGGCCGACGGGAGAATCGTGGCGGTTGGCTGCACCGGGGAGTTCGTCTGTCAGGACGAGTTTGCAGCCGCCCGCTACGAGCCCGACGGCACAGCGGACACGAGCTTCTCGACCGACGGCATGGTAACGACGAACTTCGGCGACGTAGACGAAGCCACCGCCCTGGCCCTCGTGTCCGTTGAGGGCGGGGACGGCATCGTTGCCATGGGGGTCAGCGGCACGCAATTCGCCCTGGTTCGCTACCTCCCCGACGGCCGGCGCGATAGCTCGTTCGGCGAGGACGCCGATGGCCGGGTGAGGGTCAACTTCGTTCCGGGTGCCGGCGAGCACGACCCCTCATCGGGGACGGGACTGGCGGCGCAGCCCGACGGCAAGGTGGTAGGCGCGGGATGCCTCTCCATCTCCTCCGCCGAGCCAGACTGCAACGACTTCGCTCTCTTCCGCCTGGACGCCAGCGGCTTCCTGGATCCGACCTTTGGTGGGGATGGACGGGTCACCACCGATTTCGGCGGGACCGACTCGGCAGGAGCCCTTGCCATCCAGCCCGACGGCAGGATCGTGGCGGCGGGGAGGACACAGATGGCAGCGGTGGGGCAGTTCGCGCTTGCCCGCTACGAGATCGGGTCCGCTGCCGGAGAGGCCGACCTGGAGATCTCCGTCCAGGACGTTCCCGACCCGGTGGGCGCCGGGGCAACCCTGACGATGATCGCCGAGGTTACCAATCGCGGGCCCGCGCCGGCGCTGTCCGCCCGACTCGATGCACTCCTGCCGGCCGGGGTCGTCCTTACCTCGGCAAACGCCACCCAGGGCCCTTGTGCAGAGTCGGGTGGACTGGTCGCGTGCGAGCTGGGCTCGCTTCCCGCGGGCGCGCAGGTGACCGTGATCATCGAGGAGGTCCCGACCCGTGAGGGGACGATCCAGAACGCCCTCCGGGTCGCCTCGCCCACCCTCGACCCCGACCCCGCCGACAACAGCGCCGTGGCGACCACCCGGGTCGATCCTGGCACGGGAGCGTGGCTCCCAGGGCCGGTAGGACCACAAGTCCGGACCCGACACACCGCCACCCTGCTCACCGGCCCCGGCTGCGCAGACAAGTGCGGGAAGGTACTGGTGGTGGGAGGCGGGCAGCCGCCCGACCCCGTCACGTTCGTCACCACCCTCTCCTCCGCCTACCTCCTCGACCCTGCGTCGGGTGGGTGGACCCAGACCGGCTCGCTGAACGTGCCCCGGGTCGCCCATTCCGCCACCCTGCTCCCGGATGGCCGAGTGCTCGTCGTGGGCGGTCTTCCCCAGGGCACGGACGCGTCGCAGTCGGCCGAGATCTACGATCCCGCAAACGGATCCTTCGAATTCGCGCCGCCGATGGTCACCGCCCGAGGCGACTTCCGGCACGCTGCCACACTGTTCAGAGACGGCGAGGTGCTCGTCGTCGGCGGGAACTCGACCGGCGTCGAACCCGTTCCCGACCCCTGCCCCCCGACACCGGGCGAGGCCGTTCCCGTCCGAGCGGCAAACATGCTCAGTGCTGCCGAACGCTTCGACCCTGCCGCAAGCAGCTGGCTCCCTGCCGGGTGCCTTGCCCATGGCAGGATCGAGCATACGGCGACCCTGCTGGACGACGGCTCGGTCCTGGCGGTCGGCGGCTACAAGGGCGGGCGCTTCGACCGTGACGACCCCGACGACCCCGGCGACGACATCGGCCCTCAGGCGCCTCCGGAGATCTCCGAGCCAACGATCAACTCCTGGGGACCTGCCCCCGAGTCCGGGGTTCGCCGCAAGGACCACACCGCCACGCTGCTCCCAGACGGCCACGTCCTGGTGGCCGGGGGCAACGTTTGCAACAATGCCGACTGCCCGACCTCCACAGCCGAGGTGTTCGACGCCGGGACTCGTTCCTGGCGCGGGACCGGAACCCTTCTATCGCTCGGGCGCTCCCATCACACCGCCACGCTGCTCCCGAACGGAACCGTCCTCGTCGCGGGGGGACAGGGCGGTGCGGTCGTTGACGTCGTCGAGACGTGGTCGTCCTCCGAGATCTACGAGGCGGGACGAGACCGGTGGGTGCCCGCCGGGGTGATGCGCACCGACCGCACCGACCATACCGCCACATTGCTCCCCCTCGGGCCGAGCTCTGCCTGTGGGGATCTCTGCGGCCGGGTCCTCGTGACGGGCGGCTCGAGGTTGCTCCGAGAGCCAGAGCCGCACCTGACCCAGCTTGCCGAGAGCGAGGTCTACGCACCTGTCCCCGAGATCACCTCGATCGGCCCATCCGGCGGGCCGCCCGAGGGCGGGACCGAGGTGGTCATCACCGGAGCGGGCTTCGGCGGCGCCACCGACGTGCGGTTCGGTTCTGTCCCGGCAGCCTCCTTCACGGTGGAGTCCTCCACCAGAGTCGTGGCGGTCGCTCCGCCGCACGAGAACGGCGTCGTGGACGTGACCGTCCGCACCGCCGGTGGGATCACCCCCATCACGCCGGCAGGGCAGTTCCTCTACGGATCGGGCGGCTACTGGATGGCGGCATCGGACGGAGGGGTGTTCGCCTTCGGAGACGCCGGGTTCTTCGGATCGACCGGAGGGCTGACCCTCAACCGGCCCATCGTGGGGATGGCGGCCACCCCGAGCGGTGACG
>JBOGWP010000135.1:0-7012 GCA_050693875.1 Actinomycetota bacterium | reverse complement strand
GGGGAGGACCGCATCCGACGGCGGTGCGGCCCATGCGGACCGGCTGGCGGCGGCCGTGATCCGGGGTCTGCCCGTGACCGAGCACCGGCTCGACCTGGCGGGAATCTCGACTCCCGTGCTCCAGGGCGGACATGGTCCGACCCTCGTGCTGCTGCACGGCCAGGGGGCATTCGCCCAGGCATGGGCCCCGGTGATCCCCCACCTCGTGCGGGACCACAGGATCGTCGTGCCCGACCTGCCCGGCCTGGGACGATCCGAGGTGCGCTCGGAAGCCCTCAGCGCGTCGCGCATGGTGGACTGGCTCGGCGCGCTGATCGCACAGACCTGTCCCGAGCCCCCGGCCCTTGTCGGCATCTCGCTGGGAGGCACGTTCTCGGCCCACTTCGCTATCGACCACAGCGATCGCGTGCGTCGCGTCATCCTGGTCGACTCGGGGTCGCTGGGCCCGTTCCGGCCGCCACCGGGGGCCCTGCTTGCCCTGATTCGGTACATCCGCAAACCGAGCCCGGCGGCCTTCAGCCGCTTGTCTCGCTACGTGCTCGCCCACCCACAGCCCGCTCCAGCCGATCGGAACAACCCTCGAGCCGCCTTCGTCGCCTATCACGTCGACCGTGCGAGCCAGCCGGGCGTGCGGGCGGCGAACCGGTGGCTCGTTCGCTGGAGCATGCGCTCCATCCCGCTCGATCAACTGCGCAGGATCACCGCGCCGGTGGCGTTGATCTGGGGAGAAACGACCGCATCATGCGGTTCAAGAATGCCGAGGCAGCGAGCACCAAGCTGGGGTGGCCTCTCTATCCGATCGACGACTGCGGCCACGTTCCGTTCGTCGAGCGTCCCGCCGAGTTCCTCCAGGCGCTCGCAGTCGCCCTTGACGAAGGAGCCTAAACCTAAACGTCCGCCGGAGCTACGTCGGCAGCGGACTCGTTGTGCTCCGCCTCACCGAGGGGGGGCTCCGGCAAGCTCGGCCATCCCCTCCTCGAACGAGACCGTCGCCTCGAAGCCGAGGACCTCGCAGGCGCGCGCGGGGGAAGCGATGACGTGGCGAACGTCGCCGGGGCGGTGGCGACCGGTGACCCGCGGGGGCCGGGCCCCCGCGCCGAAGGCTTGTGCGAGCGCGGCGGCCATCGCCCCGATCGTGTGCGAGACTCCGCTGGCGACGTTGAGAGCCGCGTCGGGCAACGCTTCCCCGCAGAGGGCGAGCAAGTTTGCCCTGGCCACGTCTTGTACGTGCACGAAATCCCGCAGCTGCTTTCCGTCTTCGAACACCTCCGGTGCACGCCCTGCCTCGAGGGCGCTGCGGAAGATCGCGGCGACCCCCGCATACGGGGTGTTCCGGGGCATGCGAGGCCCGTACACGTTGTGGTAGCGAAGCGCCACGACCGACGCCCCCGCCGCGCGGGCGAAGGCGAAGCACAGGTGCTCCTGATGGACCTTCGTCGCCGCGTACACGCTGCGAGGGTCGAGTGGCGCATCCTCGGAAACCGGCTCCGGCTCGGCGGCCAGGCCGCAGCGCGGGCACCGTGCCTCGAAATAGCCGGTGTCGAGCAAGGCCGGATCGCGGGGTCCCGGCCGGACCATCCCGTGCCGGGAGCATCGGTAAGCGCCCTCCCCGTAGACGACCACGCTGCTGGCGAGCACGATCCGCCCCCGGAACCCGCGGCGGTTGAGCGCTCGCAGCAAGACTGCCGTGCCCAGGCAATTGTCCCGAACGTACGACTCCACATCGTCGAACGACGTTCCCAGCCCGACCATGGCAGCCTGATGGCTGACCGCATCGACGTCCCGGACGAGGGTGTCGACGAGCATGGAATCCTGCAGGTCGCCGAAGGAATACTCCGCCTTGGGGTTGAGGTAAGGCGGCTCCCCCGTGTGGGCATTCGGGTGGAGCGAGTCGAGGACGCGCACCTCGATGCCGCGTTCGATCAGCAGGTCGACGATGTGCGAGCCGACGAAGCCGGCGCCGCCGGTGACCAGCATCTTCACGCCGACCTCCCCGTCGGCAAGCGGACTACCACGGGGTCATCACCAGCACCTCGAGGACGAGTGCGGTTGCAAGCTGCGCCGCGAGCCAGCCGCGGGACGGACGCGGGGGGCGCCCGAGCGAGGCGCACGCGGCGAGCACCCAAGGAACGAAGGGAAGCCAGATCCGCTCGACCTCTCCCCTCGACAGCCCGCTGAGGTCGGCGAGCGCCACTGCGGCGAGGGCGCCGCCGGTCAGCAGCCACATGCCCCGATGACGAAGACGGGCGAAGGCCGCCGCAGCGGCGGGGCCGAGGGCGATCGCGAAAGCGGCCAGGTTGGCGAGGAGGAAGTAGGACGGGGGACGCTTCCCACCCACCCCGGCCGCATACTGCCGGACGGTGGCCCTGAGGCCCTCGAACCAGGAGAACCCGGCCGCGAGGAACGCCGCGGCGACGAGCAGTCCCGCGCCTCCGGCGATCAGAAGCGGTCTGATGCGACGGCGGGCGGCCCCTGCCGTGAGCGCGACGGCGAGGAGCGGAGGGAGGCCGTAGGTGAGGAACAGCCCGGCTCCGAAGACGAGCCCGCCTCCGGCCGCCAGGGCGTCGGAGCGCGGGCCACGGCGCGCAATGGCCAGGACCACGAGCGCGACGCCCCAGGCCCCGGCAGCGGCAAAGACCGCGTCCATCGACGTCGCCGCCCAGATCGCCGCCGGGGCAAGGGCGAGAAACGGCGCTCCGGCGCGTGCCCGCTCCTCGCCCCCGAACTCGCGCACCGCCAGCAGCACCGCCGGAACTGTCGACCCCCAGAGCACCAGCACGAGCCCCGCAAGCAGGGATGGATGCCCGAGACCCACCACGCGCAGCCCCCAGAGCGCGAGCAGGACCCCGGGCGGGTGCCCCCGGACGTGGATGGGGTAGCGGGCGAGCTGCTCGGCGAACCCTGCCAAGCCCGAGGGGCCACCGAAGAGGGAGACGCCGGCGAGGTAGTCGTGGGGCCCGATCAGCGGGGCGACGAGCGCCCGCGGCCCGTCGGTGAGCGCCAGAGCAGCCGCCCACGCGATCGACGTGCCCATCGCGATGGCGAGGAGCCAGCGCCAGCGAAGGCGAGCGGCCAGGGCAGGTCCCAGAGTTACCGCCGCTGCGGCCAGCGCAAGCGCGGGCAGAAGGAGGACCCCGGCGTGGGGCCGCAGGGCGGCGAACAGAGGGGGCAGGTCGAGTCGCAGATCCTCGCCGGCAGCAAGGAGCAGCCGCCCCCAGCCGTACGCGACGGCGACGAGGACCACCCACACCGCAACCGCGACCGCGGCGAGACGGGGCCCAGCCGCCTCCGACGCCGCCGGGCTCGGACTGCGGGGCTGCGGCACCGACGCGCTTGCACCCGGCGAGGCTCTGCCTGCCCGCTCGGGGGCACCCCTGTTGGCCCTCATCGCCGGACGATCCTACGAGCCGGCTGGCCACCCCACGGCGCCGCCACTTGCCGCGGGATCGATGTCACAGATTCGTAATCGGGCAAGGCGCTGACTGCGGATCGCCCCTTGGCTACCATCCGGCACATGCCGGACGTCGTCCTTCCCGTGCTCGACGAGGCGGAGGCCATCCCCTGGGTGCTGGGGCGGATGCCGCCGGGCTACCGGCCGATCGTCGCCGACAACGGCTCCACCGATGGATCGGCTGAGGTGGCGGCCGGCCTCGGCGCGGTCGTGGTCTCCGAACCCTGCCGCGGATTCGGAGCGGCGTGTCATGCCGGACTCCTTCGGGCCTCCGACGAGGTCGTGTGCTTCATCGACTGCGACGGCTCGCTCGATCCCGCTTCGCTTCCGGAGGTCGCCGGGCCGGTGCTCCGCGGGGAAGCCGATCTGGTGATCGGAGAGCGGCGGGCGGAGCGGCGGGCATGGCCCGTGCACGCCCGCCTGGCCAACCGGTTGCTGGCCCTCGAGGTGGCGAGACGGACGGGCCTTCGTTTACGCGATCTCGGCCCGATGCGGGCGGCTCCTCGCGAGGCGCTCCTTGGGCTCGCCCTCACCGACCGGCGCTTCGGGTGGCCCCTCGAGATGGTGCTGCGCGCAGAGGAGGGGGGGTGGCGCATCCATGGCGTGCCGGTCCCCTACCTCGCCCGCGCCGGCCGGTCGAAGGTGACCGGCACGGTACGGGGAAGCCTGCGCGCCGTGCGGGACATGGCCGCCCTCCTGCGATGATCCCATCCCGCCCCCCGGAAGAGCCGCCGGCTTCGGCCCGGAGCGAATCGGCGCCCGCCGCTTCGGCCGAGATCCTGGTCTTTGCGAAGGAGCCGCAGCCCGGCGCGGTCAAGACCCGCCTGTCGCCCCCGTGCACCTCCGACGAAGCTGCCCGCCTGGCGGCCGCGATGCTCGCCGACACGCTCGCCGCCGTGGCTGCGACGCCCGCATCGAGGAGGGTGTTGGTGCTCGACGGACGGGACGGCCGGCAGTCTGCGCACTGGGATGTGGTCCCTCAACGAGGGGACACACAGGCCGAGCGGCTCGGAGCGGCATTCGAGGAAGCCCGGGGTCCAGCAGTACTGATCGGAATGGACACGCCACACGTCACCCCGGCGCTGCTCCGCCGAGCCATCCGTGAGCTGAGCCGGCCCGGCATCGATGCGGTGATAGGTGCGGCGGAGGACGGCGGGTGGTGGCTCCTCGGGCTCCGGCGCCCGGACCGGGCAGCGCTTGTCGGCGTCCCGATGAGCACCCCGAAGACGGCGCGGGCCCAGCGGGCCCGCCTCGGGGCACTCGGGCTGTGCTTCAGAGAGCTTCCGGTGCTCCGCGACGTGGACGACTACCCGGACGCGCTCGAGGTGGCGCGCCTCGCTCCCCGCTCGAGCTTCGCGGCCGAGCTCGCGCGGGTCTCTCGCCGCCTCGACCGCTCCGGGGGTTCCGTTGGGCGGAACGGCGAGGGGCATGGCCCGTGAAGGGTCGAGACCGATGGCCGGCCGGATTCGCCGCCTGTTGAGCGCGATCTCGGCGCCGCCGGCCCGGTTTCGGGTCGGCCCGTTCCGCGAGGGAGCCTTCCACAGCCCGCTTCACACCCCCAGGGTCGCCACCTGGCTCGGGATCGCCCTCGGGATCACGTTCTCGCTGTGCTTTGCAACCGGGCTCCTCTCGCACGCCATCCAGAACCCCCCGGACTGGTTCTCCTGGCCTCCGCGCCCTGCCGGCCTCTATCGACTCACCCAGGGGCTTCACGTGGCCACAGGGATTGCATCGATCCCGCTGCTGCTGGCGAAGCTGTGGACGGTCTATCCGC
Organism: Actinomycetota bacterium; assembly: GCA_050693875.1. Classification (GTDB taxonomy): domain Bacteria; phylum Actinomycetota; class CADDZG01; order JAHWKV01; family JBOGWP01; genus JBOGWP01. Next base: position 1,787 of record JBOGWP010000135.1, on the reverse strand, counting down.
GCCTCTGGCGGTGGCCCCCGGTTGAGAGCGTCGCCCACGCGCTCGAGCGAGCGAGCCTGCTGCCGCTCGTAGGGGGCGCGGTCTTTCTGCTGTTCTCGGGGGTCGCCAACATCGCCCTCTGGTATCCGTGGAGGTTCTTCTTCCCGACCGCGCACTACTGGGCGGCCTGGATCACGATCGGTGCCCTGGTCGTCCACGTCGGGGCGAAGGCCGGGCTGATCGTCGCCTCCCTCCGGTCGCCGGCCCCGGAGCCTCCCTCGCCCGACGGGGCGCTGACGCGGCGTCGCTTTCTCAGCGCCGTGGGGGCAGCTGTGGGCGTCTTGACGCTCACCACCCTCGGTCAGACGCTGCGGCCGTTGGCGCGACTCGGGTTGCTCGCCCCCCGAGTGCCGAACGTCGGGCCGCAGGGGCTTCCCGTCAACAAGACCGCCCGGTCGGCGCGGGTGGGCACGCTCGCGCTCGATCCGGGCTATCGCCTGAGCGTCGAGGGGGCGGTCGGACGCCGTCTGTCGCTCTCCCTCGAGGAGCTCCGGCGCCTCCCTCAGCACGAGGCGTCGCTGCCCATCTCGTGCGTGGAGGGCTGGAGTGCCGATGCAGTCTGGCGCGGCGTGCGAGTTCGGGATCTGCTCGCCGCAGCCGGGGCCTCGCCCTCCGCCCACGTCCGGGTCGAGTCGCTTCAGCCCCGCGGCAAGTATCGCCGCTCGACGCTCAACCCCGGGCACGCCAACGACCCCGACACGCTCCTCGCGGTCGAGCTGAACGGCGAGCCGCTCGCCCTGGACCATGGCTTTCCGGTCCGTCTCATCGGACCGAATCGGCCGGGTGTGATGCAGACGAAGTGGGTTTCCCGGCTGGTGGTGGGAGCCCGGTGAGCAGCGGCTCCGATCACGAGGGGGCACGGACGGGCGGCACGCTCTTCTGGGTTGCCGCATCGGTGGGCTGGAGCGTGATGGCCTACGGGGTGTATGGAGTGATCCGGGACGCCGCCGCGACGAGACCCTCCAGCTTCGCCGCCTGGTTCGTGGGATCGGCGCTCGTGCACGACCTGCTCATCGCGCCCGCCGTGCTGGCCGCGGGGGCGGCTATCGTGCGTTGGGTTCCTGCTCGGGACCGATCGATGATCCAGGCAACGCTCCTGATCTCGGGGGCGGCCGCCCTTTTCGCCATCCCTTTCGTCCTTCGACTGGGAGGAGCACCGGGGAACCCGAGTGCGCTGCCTCGTGACTACGGGGCTGGGCTTGCGCTGATCCTCGTGGTGGTGTGGGGGGCAGCGTTCGTCGGGCTGCTGGTGCGACGCACGCTCCCGCGCCCCAGGAGCGGGGGCAAGAAACGCTTCGCCGGGAGGGCCTGAGCGGCCCCTGGGGACAAGCGCCCCTGGGAGCCCCCGCGCCTCGCCCCGAGCCAGACTCTGCACGGGAATTCAGCCCGTTCACAGCCTCTTCTCACCTTCATGGCGCCAAATAGGATCCAAGGCGGGCCGTGTGCGCCCGTCAGGAGGTGACCCTCACCATGGTCCATCGGTTGCCCGAGCAGTTCCCCCACCACGCCCATTACGTGGGCGGCTTCCTGCCGGGCATCTTCACGCTCGCCCTGCTGGCCTTGCTCGTGGCCCTCGCGGTCTGGGGCCTCGTCGTGCTGCGGCGTGCGCGCCCGACTGCCGGGCCCGGCATGCAGGCCGCTCCCCGGGCCGAGGACGTCGCCCTCCGAGAAGCGCGCATGCGATACGCACGCGGCGAGATCACCCGCGAGCAGTTCCTCGAGATCTCGTCCGACCTCCAGGGCACGAT
>JBOGWP010000134.1:0-24822 GCA_050693875.1 Actinomycetota bacterium | reverse complement strand
TGGCCCTCTTCGGTGGGCACCGCGGCAAGCTCCATCCGTTCCTCCTCCCGGTGAGTATTGGGCCTGGGGATGGACGGAACCCGGATTGTCAGCCCATCCATCATCTCCAGCACCGACCTCCAAGGCCGGTTAACAGATAGGAGGCGCTGCGGGAGATCTTCGCCCCGGACCTCACACCGCAGGAGGCGGAGGTTCTGTTCTGGTCCGCCGCTGGTGCTCCCAGGCTCAGCGCAGCCGCCTCGAGCCCTTCGTCAAGCTCGCTGCCACGATCCGCAAGCACCTGCCGGGCATCCTCGCCGCCATCCGGCTCAGGCTCACGAACGCCCGAGTGGAGGCTCTCAACAACAAGGTCCGGCTGATCACCCGCCGCGCCTACGGCTTCCATTCAGCGGCGGCGGCACTGGCGCTCGTCATGCTCGTCTGCGGGCCCGTCAACCTCCAGCTCCCGTACGAGAAGCTGCTCGCCTGATCCACATTCATGTCACAAGAGCCGTTGTTTCCCACGGTGAGGCGGGTTCGACTGGTTCCGTCGAGGTGCATCGAGTAGAGCTCGTTGGTCGACTCATGCGGCGGCTTTTCCCGCGGCGCCGCATCGACGGCGGGGTGGGAGATCTGCGTGAAGAAGGTGAACACCGAGAGGAGAAGCGTGGCCGAGAGCAGCATGGGGAGGCCCGACCGTCCCTCGGTGCGCCGGCGAAGGCCGGCCCGAAGTGGACCGGACACGATGAGCACCCCGCCCACGGCCAGCACGAGGTGGGACGGCGAGTAGAGCGCCTCGACGCTGACCTCGATCCCGAGGAGGACGGGCCACACCATGTCGACCAGGCCCCCGGCCATGAAGACCGCGACGCCGATCAGAGAGAGCCCGTACCCAGCAGGCAGGCCGCCCGCAGACGTGCGCCCCCCGGAGGTTTCGTGCGAAGGCTGCGACGAGTGCGGCGGCGGAGATCGCGAATCCCGAGTAAAGGGCGGCGTGCCACGGCGTGAAGAAGGACTGGTCGACCCTGTCGTGGTGGTGGGCCCATCCGTCCACGAACAGGCCCCCGACGAGCCAGGCGATGGCGAACGTCATCAACCAGTCGAAGCCCCGACGTGCTCGGCGAGGCGGTGGCGCCGGCGTTTCGGGGCGGACAGGTGACGTCGTCGTCGTCATCGCTTGAGGGTCGAGATGCCGAAGCCCACCAGGTCAGTGTGGGAGCCGGGGAAGCTCTGCACAAGGGCTCCTCAGGTCGTGCTGGCACGGGGAGGTCGGCAGCAATGCGCAGCCCGGTGCGCCAGGCGGCTGGCGCGACCTCCCGGATCGGGCGAGCGCGATCAGACCTCGAGCTGCTCCGACGCCAGGACCCACCCGCGCTTGCGGACGTTGCGGATGAAGTCCCGGCCCACCTCCCTGCGGATGGCCGACAGCGCGACGTCAACGGAGCGGTCGCGGCGCAGGCCGACCGCGCTCGACAGCTCCGCTCGCGAGACGAGGCGCTCCCGGTTCGCCACGAGGATCGCGAGCAGCTCGAGCTGGGTGGGGGACAGGATCAGGCTGCGGCCGGCGAAGGATCCGCGATACCTCGCGAGGTCGACCTCGAGCGCGCCTACGGTCAAACGACGGGGTTGGGGTTCTGCTGCCACACGGGGACCATACGGGTGGCGTGTTACCTGAGCGTCTCTCAGAGATTGCAAACGCATTAACTACCGGCGATGAACGGCCCACCGACCAGGTCCGGGCCCGAAACAAACCGATGACCGGCCGAGAACATCAGCGTCATGCAGAGTTCGCAGACTGCTGAACGAGCTGAAACCCCGTCGTAACGCCGCCGCTCGATACTGACCGCGCAACGGAGGCCGAACGGGTGCGCCCGCCCGATGGAGGTGCCGCATGGGGTGGAACGGCGGGCGAGCGGCGTTCCCGTATCCCCGACGGCAAGCAGACAGTCTCCCGGCGTCCTCGAAAGGAGCGTGAGTCGTGCCCTTCGCCTATCCGGTCGCGCTGGAGCTGCGGGGACGGCAGTGCGCCGTGATCGGCGGAGGCCGGGTGGCCGAGCAGAAGGCCCGCTCGTTGCTGGAGGCGGGCGCCGCCGTCGTCGTGATCGCCGAGCACCTCACGCCGGGCCTTCTCGAGCTGGCGCAGCGCGGGGAGCTCCGCCTCGCTCGGAAGGCGTACTCGACCGGGGATCTGGACGGGGTGTTCCTCGCGATCGCCGCGACCGATCGCCCCGAGGTCAATCGCGCCGTCTTTCAGGAGGCCGAGGAACGGCGCGTGCTCCTGAACGCCGTCGACGACACCGATCATTGCCACTTTGCCGTCCCCGCGGTCGTAAAGCAAGGCGAGCTCACGCTCGCGATCTCGACGGGTGGAGCGGCACCGGCCCTTGCCAAGCGCCTGCGCACGCAGCTTTCGGAACAGTTCGGACCGGAGTGGGAAGTGCTCTGCGAGGTGCTGGGACAGGCGAGGCGAGAGGCCCTGCCGGCCCGGCAAGCCGGCTTCGAGATCTGGGCCCGACGGTGGCAGGCCGCGCTCGATCGGCCGGTGCTGGCGCTGGTGAAGGAAGGCCGGCTGGAGGAAGCCGGCCGCCTCGTGGTGGAGTGCCTCACGACGGACGAAGCCGAGACGGAGCCGGCTGAGCCGCCTTGCTCCGCCGGCGACGGTACGCCGCTCGGCGGCGAGTCACCGGGCGTGGTTGCAATCGTCGGGGCGGGTCCGGGGGACGCCGGCCTGATCTCCGTACGGGGGCAGGCGCTGCTGGACGAGGCCGACGTCGTCGTCTACGACCGGTTGGTCAACCCCGCGCTCGTCGAAGGGAAGACGTCGATCTTCGTCGGCAAGGAGCCGGGTGCCCACTGCCTCCCACAGCGCGAGATCAACGAGCTCCTGGTGATGCTTGCCCGCCAGGGGAGACGGGTCGTCCGGCTGAAGGGTGGCGACCCGTTCGTCTTCGGGCGCGGCGGCGAGGAGGCCGAGGCGCTGGCCGAGGCGCGCATCGAGTTCGAGGTCGTGTCCGGGCCGACCTCGGCCGTCGCGGCGCCGGCCGCGGCCGGCATCCCCGTCACCGACCGCCGGTATGCGTCGTCGGTGGCCTTCGTCACGGGGCACGGCGCGCGGGGAGGCGACGCGGAGCCGGTCGACTGGCGGCGGCTCGCCACCGCCGTCGACACGATCGTGATGCTGATGGGCATCGGTTCCATCGAGCACGCCGCGATCGAGCTCATACGGGGTGGTCGCTCGGCGGCAACGCCGGCGGCTGCGATCCAGGACGCGACGCTGCCGAGCCAGCGGGTGCTCACCGGGACCCTCGGGACGATCGCTGAGCAGGTGCGCATCGAGGGGATCCGGTCGCCCGCCGTCGTCGTGATCGGCGAGGTGGTCGCGGTGCACGAACGCGTACGCCGCTGGCATCGCAATTCTGCGGAGGCGGCGCGCTTCAGCTGGTCCAGGCAAGCATCGCCGAACACGGGGAAACCGCGGGCAGGAGCTCAGAAGTCCGCCCTCGCACCGGCGAGACCCTGAGGAGGGGAGGACATGCCGATTCCGCCAGCAGGCGGCCCGGAAGCAGGTGTCGAGGCGAAGCAGGTCAAGAACATGCCTCGGTATCTGGTCAACTCGCTCCTGGCGGGGGCCGACGCCGGCGATGGTGGGGCCGGACGCCCGAGCATCATGAGGTCGTCGTACTCGAGCGGCGGGGAGGATCGTTGAGCACCCCCAACATACCGGGCGCGAAGCGGGCCGGTCTTCCCGTAGACCTGACGCGGCTCGGGTCGGAGGGGGACGATTGGCTCAGCCCCGAAGAGCGGTACGCCCTGAAGACGCACGGCGTGTGCGCGCAGGCGCAACCGCACGTCTTCATGATCCGCACCCGCACCGGCGGGGTGGTGTCGAGTCAGGCGGCCCGCGGCCTTGCGCGCCTGGCCGAGGACTACGGCAGGGGATGGATCCACCTCACCACCCGCCAGCAGATCGAGATCCATCACGTGGAGGCGACCAACGTCCCGACGGTTCTGGCGGGAGTGACGAACCTTGGTCTCACCACGCGATCGGCATGCGGCCACACGATGCGGGGCGTGATGTCGTGCCCGGAGGCCGGAGTCGGGATCGAGGAGCCCTTCGACTGCTCCTGGGACGCCCGGGCAGCGACGGCCTCGATCCTCGCCCGTGCTCCCGCCATCGACACGAAGATGCCACAGCGGGTCAATATCCAGTTCGGCGGCTGCACCCCGTGCCGCGAGCACGCCAAGACGAACGAGATGGGATTCGTGTCGGTGGTCCAGGGCGAGACCCTCGGCTACGAGCTCTGGCTCGGAGGCAGCCTTGGCAAGTCGCAGCCGACGCTTGCGCGAAAGGCCGTCGACTTCCTCCCGCGACGCGACGTCCTGCCGGCGGTTCACGCGTTGTTCGACGTGCACATGAAGCACAGTGACTTCGATCAGCCCGGCAAGGGCCGCCTGAAGTTCCTCATCCGCCGCATCGGCTGGGATGCCTTTCTGGAGCTCTTCTTCGAAGCATTCGAGGAGGCCCGGAATCTTCCCTGGCCGGAGCCTCCTGCGGTCTCACCGCCGCTGTCGGCTTCGATCGCCGAGATCCTCGCCTGTGCGCCCGAGGGCGGGTGGGGAAGCGGGGTCCGGCCGCAGCGGATTCCGGGCTGGGCGATGGTGACCGTCAACGTGCCCCTCGGTGAGCTCGACGGCGGCGATATGAGGGTGCTCGCCGACCTCGCCGACGATCTTGGCGACGAGCGGCTGTACCCGACGAGGAACCAGAACGTCATGTTCCGCCACGTCGCTCTCCGGAATGTCTCGGTCCTCCGCAGGACGCTCGCCGGGCTGGGGTTGGGGCTCGAGGGGGCCGATCAGTCGCGGGACGTACGGGTGTGCACGGGCGGGCCCGTCTGCACCCTCGCGATCACCCCCGCGCAGACGGTCGGTGCCCGGCTGATCGAGAACCCGGCCCTCCTTCGGAACTCCGGGCTGCGGGTCAGCATCTCGGGCTGCCCCAATGCCTGCGCGCAACATCAGATTGCCGACGTCGGGCTGTCGGGTGGCAAGGTCACCATCGACGGGGTGTCCATGCTCGGCTATCAGGTCTGGCTCGGCGGCGACCTGGGCAAGGATCGGATGGGCCGGGTGGTGGGGCGCGTCGCCGAGGCCGACGTGGTGTCGATCACCGAGGCGATCGTCGGGGTGTGGGAAGCCCTGAGGGAGAGAGGAGAAACCTTGTCGGACACCGTCAACCGAATCGGCGTGGCCGGGTTCGACGCTCAGATCGGTGCGGTGTTCCGCGGCCGCTGGGCGCCGGGACCCGAGCCCGAGGAGGGCGGACTCGAGGAGCGTGACCCTCGGAACACGCGCCGGCTGCCGCTCGTGGGGGTGACGTCGTGACGGCCTCGAGGGCGGATGTGGAAACCGAGGCGCTCCTTCTTCGGGTCGCGGACGTGGAGGAGATCCCGCCCGGCTGGGCGCTTCGGGTGCGGGTCGGCAACAGAGAGGTGGCCCTCGCCAACTGCGACGGGACGTTTTACGCCGTCGACAATTTCTGCACCCACGCCGCGGGGCCCCTCGCGCACAACCGGTTGCAGCGCGGCTGCCAGATCGAGTGCCCATGGCACAGCTCGCTCTTCGATGTCCGCACGGGCGAGGTCGTTGCCGGGCCCGCACGCAAGCCTCTGGCGACCTATCTCGTGAAGCTCGACAACGGGGGGATCTACGTGGGACTCTCCCCGGAGAAGGCAGCGCCGGCCGGGGGGGAGGGGGCTGAGAGCGCGTAGCCCTCCTTCCGCGGGCACGCCCCCGCGCGGAGGGAGACCGCGCCGTCGCCAGCTGCCGTCCGGATGGCCGCGACGCACGGGAGCACGAGCCCCCTCCCAGGAGGATCCGTCGCTCCGATGCCGAAGGCGTCGGCCTCGAGATGCTCGCCTCCCTCCAGGACCTCGAGGGCGCAGGTCCCGCACACGCCGACGGCGCAGACCGACGGCACCGCCCACGGGCACCGAGCCTCGATCTGATCCAGGAGGGGCTCGTCGGGGGTGGCGAGAAACGAGGCGCGGGCCAGGCCGGCGCCGTCGACGACGCAGATCGTCACCACCGCCGGTCCCTCACTGGCAGGCCTCGCACACCTCGGAGCTGCACGGTGCCGGTGAAGAACCCTCGGCGAGGTGGGCCGTCGGGCGCCGCTCGTCGTAGGCAAACGTCGCCTCCGCCCGCATCGAGGGCCGGGTGAACGCGTAGTACGTCGACTTGAGGCCGGCTCGCCAGGCGCCGAGGTAGACGGCGGTGAGCGCCTCCGGATCGCGCCTGGTGAGGTAGATGTTGCGGCTGACTCCCTGGTCGACCCACTTCTGGACCACCGCCGCCTGGCGGACGAGCGCGTTCGGTGGGATCTGGTAGGCCGTTCGGAAGAGCGCCTTCACCTCCGGCGGGATTCCGGGAACGCGGCTGAGGTCGCCGCGGCTGAGCAGCATCTCCTCGGCGACGCTCTCCCAAAGACCGAGAGTCTTCAGGCGTCCCACCAGGTTCTCGTTCATCTCGAGGAACTTGCCGGCGATGTTGTTGCGGGCATAGACGAGGGCGAAGGGGGGCTCGATCGACTGGCTGGTTCCGGCGATCAGTGAGATCGTCGCCGTCGGCGCGATCGCCATCACGGTCCCGTTCCGCATCCCGCCGGCCACCTTCGTTCGGAGCAGACCCCAGTCCATCCGCTCGGCCCGCGGGACGTCGACGGGCGAGCCGCGATCGGCATCCAGGTGCGCGAGCGTGTCGACTGGGACCAGCCCCCTCGCCCAGTCCGAGCCTTCGAACGCGGGGAAGCTCCCGCGTTCACGGGCCAGGTCGGCCGAGGCGTCGACGGCGTGCCAGGAGACGAACTCGATCAGCGTGTCCAGCAGGTCCGCAGCCTCGTCCGCTTCGAAGGGGATGCCGAGCCGCTCGAGGAGGTCGGCCCACCCCATCACGCCGAGGCCAACGGGGCGCGTGGCCCGGTTCGCCCGCGCCGCCTCGGGGATGGCGTAGAAGTTGGCCCCGATCACGTCGTCGAGATGGCGCACCGCGAGCCGCACGCTCGCCGCCAGGGCGCCCCAGTCGAGGCCCGCGTCCCCAAGGTGGGTGGGGAGGACCACCGAGGCGAGATTGCAGACGGCGACGTGGTCGGCGTCGGCCGGCAGGAAGATCTCCGTGCAGAGGTTCGAGGAATGGACGGGGCCGGCGTGGGCGACGGGGCAGCGAAGGTTTCCCGGGTCCTTGAATGTGAGCCAGGGATGCGACGTCTCGACGAGGCTCTTCAGCATCCGGTGGAACAGCTCGCGGGCTCGAAGCGTCCGGAACGTGCGGAGCCGGCCCGCCCGCGCCTCCTCGGCGTAGTGCCGGTAGCGGTCGGAGAAGGCCCGTCCCGACAGCTCGGGGAGGTCGGGGGTCTCCTTGGGGTCGAAGAGGAACCACGGCTGGTCGTCCTCGACCCGCCGCAGGAACTCGTCGTTCAGGAACAGCACCGTGTTGAGGCTGTGAGCCCGCTGGGAGTCGTCCCCGGTCCGCTGCTTGAGGTCGAGGAAGCGCTCCACGTCGTAGTGCCAGGGCTCCATGTACACCGCGAGCGTCCCGCGCCGCCGGCCCCCCTGGTCGACCCCGGCGATGACCGCGTCCATCATCTTCACGAACGGGATCGGTCCCGACGATCGCCCGTTGATCGAGTGGATCACCGATCCCGTCGCGCGCAGCTTCGTGATCGAGGCCCCGATCCCCCCGGCGTACTTGGCGAGCTGCATGATGTCGCAGAGCACCTTTCCGATGGCGTCCATCGAGTCCTCCGCTTCGATCAGGAAGCAGGAGGAGAGCTGACTCGTCGGGGTGCCGGCGTTGAAGAGGGTCGGGGTGGAGGGGATGTAGCGGAAGGTGCTCATCGCCTCGTAGAAGGCGTGGGCGCGGCCCGTCGGGTCGTCCTCCTCGATCGCCACGCCCATAGCCACGCGCATCCAGAGGAATTGCGGCACCTCGAGAGCGATCCCATCTGCCAGATCCCGCACGAGGTAGCGCTCCTGCAGCGCGAACAGCCCGTTGAAGCGGAAGGCGAGATCGCGCGCCGGGCAGAGGGCCCCGGCAAGGGTGTCGAGGTCGAAGCGCTCGAGCAGCAACGGTGAGAGCAGGCCCAGCTGGACACCTCGTGAGACGTACCGGGGGAATTGCGTACGGTGCGCCGCGTCGAGGTCGCGGAACGACGCCTTGCCGAGGGCCTGCTTGTAGAGGTCGAAGAGCAGCAGGCGCGCCGCCAGACGCGAGTGGGCTGGGTCGTCCGCCACGTGGGTGAGCGCCGCGTCGAGCAGGAGGGCCCGGAGCTCGCGGGTCGGCATGCCGTCGTAGAGCCCAACCTCGACATCGACAAGGACCGCCTCCACGTCGGTGCCGTCGAGGCCGGCGGCGGCCTCGCCGGCCACCCGGCGGAGCTTCGCCAGCTGAAATGGTTCGGTGCGGCCGTTGCGCTTGGTGATCTGCATCGGTGGTCTCTCCTTTGGTCAGCGACTGACGACCAGCTCGTAGTCGATGGGCTTTGCCTCGAAGAAGTTGACGAGCTCGGGCATGTCGGCCTGCGCGACCAGCCACTTCGCCGGGTTCGTCTCCCCGAATGCCTTCGGAAGCCCGATGCGCAGCAGCCGTCGGTCGGCGATGTACCGGACATACCGGCGGTAGATCGACGGATTGAGGCCGAGGATGCCCTCCGGCATTGCGGCCGCGGCGTAGGCATCCTCGAGCGCGACCGCGGTGAGGATCATCTCGCCCAGCTCCGCACGGAACGCGCCCGTCATCACCGCGGGATGCTCGGCGGCGAGCGCGCCGATGAGGTCGACGCCGAACGCCAGATGGATCGTCTCGTCCTTGAGGACATACCGCACGAGCGTGCCGAGACCTTTCAGGAGGCGGCGGCGCTCGAAGGAGAGACCCACGAGGAACCCGGAGAAGAAGAAGATGCCCTCCATCACCACGTAGTAGCCGACGAGGTTGCGGATCAGGCGGCGGATCCGCCCCTCCTCGGAGCCGCAGGGTTCCTCGAGCAGGGCCGCGGTCAGGCCGGTCTCGAAGCGCTCCTTGGCGGCGATCTCCGGACAGCGCGAATGCATCCGGTAGAGCTCGTCGCGGTCGAGGTTCAGCGTCTTGATCACGTAGTCGAACGTGACGGTGTGGTTCATCTCCTCGTAGGCCTGACGTCCCAGGTACAGGCGAGCCTCGGGGATGGGCACGTGCGGGTAGAGGGCCATGGCCAGGTTGTTGGCCACCAGGCTCTCGGCGGTGCAGAAGAAGCCAAGCATCCAGCGGATGTAGTGCCGCTCGGTCTCGGTCAGCCGGGTGTTCCAATCCTCGACGTCCTCGCCGAGGGGCACCTCTTTCGGGAACCAGGTGTTGGCGCACCCGAGATCGAAGTACTCGAGGGCAAAGGGGTAGCGAATCGGGTTCAGCTCGATGACGTCGTAGGTCGAGCTGGAACCCTGGGCCGGACGCACGACGGCGCCGGAGCTCCCTGACTCCACGGTCCTCACCTCCTCTGCCGCTTCCGCAGAAGGCGATGGAACTCGGGCCCGAGGGGGCTCGAAGCTCGTCCCGTCCGCGCGGGTTGCGGCGTTGTCGTGCCCGACGTTGGGTGTTCTGGCTCCCGGGCTTGCTGCTTTCGTTCTTACCGGCCGGCCTTCCCGAGGTAGCCCTCAGTGGCGTGGTCGGCGTTCGTTCCCGGTTACAGCGGCGGGACCGCCCCGGCTTCTCACCGGCGTTCCCCTCCGTCGAGCGAGTCTTCAGTTGTCGGGCCGACGCTAGCACCCGCGATCCTCGTGGATGGGGATTTCACACAACAAAAAGTGACTCATGGGTTGATGACCACAACATCTTGTGGGCGCATCCGAGGTGGCGGGACCGGCTGGGAGGATTCCCGCATAGGGTGATCGGCCCTAAGATGGGCACTCGAACAGAACAAAGGGTCGGTGCCGTGAGGATTCGAGAGAAACAGGAACGCCTCGCCTCGGTCCCTCTCTTCGAGGGGCTCTCGAAGCGAGAGCTTCGTCAGGTGGTGAGCGCCACCAGCGAGGTGACGTTCCCCGAGGGCCGCAGCATCGTCGAGGAAGGCGCCGATGCGGGGGCCGGCTTCCACCTGATCCTCGACGGCGAGGTCCGCGTGATCATGGCCGGGCGGACGCGGGCGCGCCTTGGCCCCGGCGAATTCTTCGGTGAGATCTCGCTGCTCGACGGGGGGCCTCGAACCGCCACCGTCCTCGCCCAGACTCCCGTGCGCACCTTGTCGATCCCGGCGTGGAACTTCATCCCGATCCTCGACCGCAATCCCACGATTGCCCGCAAGCTGCTGGTCGAGGTGGCGAAGCGGCTCCGCGCCGTCCAGCGCCGCCCCATCGCATGATCTGCCCGTGGCGTAGCCCCGAGCCGGGCCGGCTGAGCCGAGGCCGGTGGGCACGCCGGCTCGCTGCCGAGGGCTCGTGGTAGCACCTTTCCAGGCTTCGGCGGGCCGTCGAGAATGAGGTCATGAGAAGGTCCGGCCGGCGTGAGGCGTTCGCCCTCGTCGTCGTCCTTGTACCTCTGGGCGCGGGCTACCCCGGGCCCAATCGCTGGGCGGGGCGTGCCACTCCCGCGACTCCTTCCCCGCTTCCTCCCCGGCGCCGGGCTCGCCCTCAGGCGCCGCCTCCGCTGCCGCACCCTCTGCTGCCGCACGCATCGCGGCCCTGCCCTCCGGATCCTGCCCGGGATCGGCTCCGTCCCGGCATCGCCGCAGGTCACGTTCCTCTCGGGGGGCCGGCTCTACGCGGCATCCCTGGATGGGAGCGGCGCGGCCTGTCTGGGCGAGGCGGCCCGCCCGCTCACGCTGGCGTGGTCCGCCACCGCGGACCGCGTGCTCCTGGGCGGCCTGCAGAGACTGCTCGCCGGCGGGCAGCGACCCCCCGTCGAGGAGGCGGTTCGCTCCCCACGTTGGTCGCGCCCCACCGGCAAGTCGACGATCCACATCTCCATCGACCAGCGCTGCTGAAAGTCCCCGCCACGGGTGGTCCCGTCCGGGACATCTCGTTCCTGGCCCGTCACGACGAGGTGACGTACCATCCCGCGGGCACGCACATCGCCGTGGTGGGGCAGACTCCCGAGGGGAACCACGGCATCTTCCTGGCGCGAAACGACCGCAAGCAGGACATCGTCCGGCAACGGCAAAGTCTGCGAAGCGAATCTTGTCGCTTGCGTACTCCCACGACGGGGAGCACCTCTATTACGCCGCCGACCACGGCGACCATCAGGAGCTGCACGACCTGGCGACGCGCACGAGCACGCTCGGCGAGATCGAGCGCGGGCCGGGACCCTTCGACCGCGCACCGCCTCGGAGTTCACCAGCGGCCTGATCGCCTACCGGCGTGGCGGATGCGACGGGCGCGACAGTGGTCGTCAGGCAACCCGACGGGTCTGCCGCCGAGCGGGAAGCGTCCCGCCTCCCAGGGGGTCGTCGAGCCAAGCGGCTGGCTCCCGGATGGATCCCTCCTCGTCGTGGCGCGGACAAAGGGCTGCGACGATCCGGGCGATCTGTGGCTGTGGCGCCCCGGGAGCGACCCGGTGCTCTTTGCGCGGGACGTCCAGCGGGCCGCGGTGCGCGCGGTGCTCCCGCACCCGCCGCCCCCGCCGCTGCCCGGCGCCGGGGTCGCCTCATAGCGGGCCCACGGAGCCCGGGCGGCTCCCGTCGCATCGAAGAGGGCGGCGACCCGAGCGCCAACCAACCTTCTCCCCTGTTTGCAGGTCGACAGCGGGGTCGTTCGGAGGGAGGCTGGCGACTGCGGGGCGAGGCGCGGCCTGGAGGCCGGCCCGGGCCCCACAGGCGGGGGTGCCATGCGACGAGCACGCCGTCGAGGGGACGCCGCGATGATCTGCTTGGCGGCGCTCACTCTGCTGTTCGTGCCTGTTCCCGCCGGTGCGACGCATACGGTGACCTGCCGGGCCGACCTGCCCGTCGTTCCCGGGGAGGCGATGACCTGGAGGGCCTCCGTGGTGGGGGGCTCCGGCATGGAGCAGGTCTCCTGGTCGGGCACCGACGGCCTCACGGGGGCCGGGTCGGTGCTCTCGTTTGCCTACCCGTCGACGGGCTACAAGATTGCCGCGGCGCATGTGGTCGATGGCGGTCACGAGGCGACCGGGGAGTGCGCGATGCACGTCGTCCCGCCCTCGTTTAGCTTTAGCGAGCCGCCGAGCGTCACTCCGGTGCTCTGGGTTCCACGAGGGGTCGGCCCTTCGCCGATGGTCCCGCAGCTCCGCCGGGCATGGCGCCACATCCACGCGGCCTTCTTCCATCTGTACGGCAGGACCTTTCGGATGAACCCCCTGGAGGTCGTGGTCTCGGCTCGCAGTGAGCTCGACGTCTGCGGAGGGGACTGCACGGACCGCCGGATGGCGGACACGATCATGTCGCAGGCGTTCGTCGACGCCAACGCAGCAACGCCGCGCATCGGCTACACCCGGGCCATCCACGTCAGCGCCTACGGGGCGGGCGGCTGGGCGGGATCGTGGGGATGGGATATCGCCCAATCAGGAACGGGTGACTTCGCGCTCGCCCCCGCAGCGGGCCTCCCCATTCCTCCGATCGAGCCCGACCTTCCCTCGTGGCTGGCCGAGGGCCTCGGGGATTACCGCTCGGGCATCTACAGCGGCCTGGGCACGATCGCCCACGAGGCCAACCACATGATCGCCTGGGACGATCCCCACGACTTCTCACTCGACGAATCCCCGAACACGTACGAGCGCGCGGTGGCGCGGGCCGGTCCCTTCCTGACGCAGACACCGTCGGACATCACGCCGCCCACCGTTGGGATCACTGGTCCGCAGGCAGCGAAGCTGAACGGCACCGTCAGCGTCGCGGTCGAGGCGTCGGACGGGGTCGCCATGGACGCGGTCGTGCTGCTCGTCGACGGGCAGTTCTGGGGGGTGGACCGCTCCGCCCCCTACTCGATCCCGATGGATACCACCCGGCTCGGACACGGGACCCACACGCTGACGGCGATCGCCTACGACGCCGCCGGCAACACCTTGGAGGCCTCCCGCTCCGTCGTCGTGGAGAACGTGGCGGCTGCGACCAGCTGTGGGTCCGGGTTCCCCGACGGAACCTTCCACGTCTGCTACTTCCAGGGCGACGGCTTCTCGGGCCGCTACCTGGGAACGCTGCTCGACCATCCGTTCCCGACACCGGCACCCAATGCGGGATGGGCCATTCGTCACGACTGGGCCGCAGGGCCGGGTGCCTTCGGCCGCACCGGCGTGCTCAGCGGGATTTGGCGGGGGAGGCTGCAGTTCCCACCCGACACGTATGTCCTGCGCCTCTACGCCGATCAGGGGGCACGGGTATTCGTCGATGGCAGGCGGGTGATCGACCGCTGGGACGGGGTGCCGTGGGGGGCGGAGGGCGTGGTGCGCGTCGACGCCCCGGTCCGCGTCCAGGTGGAATGGCGCGGCGCCGCGCCGGGGCAGGGGCTCCGGCTCTTCTGGCAGCCGACCAGTCAGACCCCGCCGCCCGGAGCCGCCTGCCCGGGGTTTGCGAACGACCCCCGTCCTCAGATCGTCGGAACGTCGGGGAACGACCTCCTCGTCGGCACGCCGGCCGGCGAGATCATCTGCGGCCTCGGCGGCAACGACGTCATCGACGGCAGAGGAGGCAACGATCTGCTCCTCGGGGGTGGGGGCGACGACGACATCAACGGGGGATGGGGCGACGACGCCGAGCGCGGCGGCGACGGGCGCGACGTGCTCAGCGGCGCTGAGGGCGCCGACCGCCTCCTCGGTGGCGCAGGGCCCGACCGGCTGCGGGGCGGGGACGATGACGACGTCCTCGACGGGGGACCGGAAGCCGACGCGCTCTGGGGCGGAGCCGGCAACGACCGGTGCGACGGTGGGGCGGGTACGGACCTGATCTCGGGCTGCGAGGGCTGACGAGCGGGATCAGTCCGCGGTGATCGCCCGCTTCGTGAGCGCGGCGACCAGCCGCCCGAGGGCGTTGGTCAGGGCGTAGCGCTTCGCGAGCTCCCACGTCGCCAGCCCGGGCTCGTCGCTGGGCCGCGAGAGGTCGGCGTCGGGAAGGGGAAGGGCGGTGGGGATGGCGACGACCTTGCGCGCTCGCCGCACGTAGTCGAGCTGCATCCGCACCTTCGACAGCACCGTCGTCGGTGCCTCGGCGGCGGCATCGATGACGGCGTCGAGGCTGCCGTATCGCGCCAGCAGGTCGCTCGCCGTCTTCTCGCCGATCCCGCGCACGCCGGGCAGTCCGTCGGACGGGTCCCCGCGCAGCACCGCGTAGTCGGCATAGGCCCGTCCGGGAATCCCGTACTTCGACTCGATGTAGCCCTGATCGACTCGCTCCATCTCGGTCACGCCACGCCTGGGGTACAGCACCCACACGTCGGGATCCCGCACGAGCTGGAAGAGGTCGCGGTCTCCCGAGACGATCGCCACGGGGCCGGAGGCCCGCGCCGCGAGCGTCCCGATCACGTCCTCGGCCTCGTAGCCGGCGAGGCCGAGGACGGGGACCCGGCAGGCCCCGAGCAGCTCGAGGAGGAGGGGCAGCTGAAACGCGAGATCCTGTTCCGCTCGTGCCTGGGGCGAGCCGGGTTCGAGCCGGTGCTCCTTGTAGCTCGGGAGGAGCTGCACACGCCATTCGGGCCGCCAGTCCTCGTCGGTGGCGCACGCCAGGAAGTCGGGATCCTGATCGGCGACGAGGCGGGCCAGCATGTTGAGAAAGCCGTGGGCGGCATTGATCGGCCGTCCGTCGGGGGCGGTCACGCCCGTGGGCGTCGAGAAGTAGGCGCGAAAGAGCAAACTCGACGCGTCGACCAGGAGCGTGAGACCGCCGGCCATCGTCGAAGGATCTCACGGCCCGGCCGGCCCGCAACCCGGCCGTACAATGTCGGGGCCAAGAAGGGCTGGAGGATGGCAGACTCGCGGCGAGTGACGGTGTTCTGCGCGGGATGATCGACTGCCCGAACTGCGGCTTCAGCAACGCTGCGGGTCAGCGATTCTGCGGGAACTGTGGGTTCAGCCTGTCGCGTATCTGCGGGTACTGCGGCGCCACCAACCCGGGCGGCTTCCGGTTCTGCGGCACGTGCGGCCAACCTCTCGAGACTGCGTCGGCTCGGGCGCCGATGGGCGAGGAGCGGCGATGGGCGACCGTCCTCTTCGCCGACCTCAAGGGCTTCACTTCTCTCTCCGAGCGGATGGATCCGGAGGATGTCCGCGCGCTCATCGACCGATGCATGCGCAACATGGGACAGATCGTCGAGCGCTTTGGCGGCTCGGTCGAGCGGGTGATCGGCGACGCGCTCATGGCCCTGTTCGGGGCGCGGCTGGCCCACGAGGACGATGCCGAACGCGCGGTCCGGGCGGGGCTCGAGATCCAGCGGTACTGCCACGAGAACCCCGAGGATTTCGGCGGGCTTTCGCTGCGGGTTGGCGTGAACACCGGCGAGATGATGTTCGCCCCCGTTGGCCCCGACAGCCGGCGTGAGTTCACGGTCCTCGGGGACGCGGTGAACGTGGCCGCACGCCTGCAGACCGCGGCCTCGCCCGGAGGAGTGCTCGTCGGCGAGGAGACCTACCTGGCGAGCCGCCGGGCGATCCGGTACGACGCGGTGGAGGCATTGCGGCTGAAGGGCAAGGAGGAGCTGGTTCCCGCGTGGCAGGCGCTCGAGGCGCTCGTCGTTCCGCTCGAGCGCGGGGTTCCGCAGGTTCCGATCGTCGGCCGGGACGCTGAGCTGACCGTGCTGCTCGAGACCTGGGAGACGGCCGCCCGCGGGCGCCGGCCCTCCCTCATCACGGTGATCGGACCTCCGGGCATCGGCAAGACGAGGCTCTCGCGGGAGTTCGCCCGGATGGTGGAGGGGCGGGGGGGACGGGTGATCCTCGGCCGATCGCTTCCCTTCGGCGAGAACAGCGGGTACTCGGCGTTTTCCCAGCAGGTCAAGGGCGTGGCGGGCATTCTCGAGAGCGACTCCACTGCGGCCGCCCGTGAGAAGCTCATCGCCCTGCTCGAGGGGCTGCTCGGCGCATCCGAGGCGGACGAGGTGGCGGGCCACCTCGCGCTGATGATGGGGATGAGCACCGAGAGGGCCCCCGCCGACCGGCAGCCGCTCTTCTTCTCGGCACGCCGCTTGGTGGAGTCGCTGGCCCGCCGTCAGCCGGTCGCGCTTGTCTTCGAGGACCTGCACTGGGCCGACACCAGCCTGCTCGACCTCGCCGAGTTCATGGCGTCACGGATTCGCGACGTGCCGGTTCTGTTCCTCGCAATGGCGAGGCCGGAGCTCCTCGACGGCCGCCCGAGATGGGGGGAGGGGGTCCTCGATGCGCGCACGCTCCGCCTCGTTCCGCTCTCCCGGGCGGATGCTCGAAGCCTCGCGGTGCGCCTGCTGCCCGATCTGGTCGCGCCGGGGATGATCGAGCGGGTGGTATCGACTGCGGCGGGCAACCCGCTGTTTCTGGAGGAGCTCGCCGCGTCGGTCGCCGAGAAGACCTCCCACGCGGGGGAAGACCTGCCTCGCAGCATCAAGGGGATCATCGCGGCGCGCCTCGACGCCTTGCCCGCCCCCGCCCGGTCGGCATTGCTGAACGCGTCCGTGGTCGGCAAGGTGTTCTGGCGCGGGGCGCTGGCGCAGCTCGACCCGCGGGCCGATCTCGATCCGGCCCTCGACGTGCTCGAGGCGCGCGACCTCATCCGGCGGGAGCCCGGCTCGAGGCAGCAGAGCGACCGGGAGTACCTGTTCAAGCACATGCTCATCCGCGACGTCGCCTACTCGACGCTGCCGAAGGCGGCGCGGCAAGACCGCCATGCCACCGTCGCCAGGTTCATCGAGGAGGCGGCCGGCGAGCGAGTCGCCGAATGGGCATCGCTGCTGGCCCACCACTGGCGGGAGGCCGGCGACAACGAGCGCGCCATCGGCTTCCTGCTCGCCGCTGCCCGGAAGGCGAGCCTTGCCTGGGCGCAGCGCGAGGCGGTCTCCCTCTACACCGAGGCGCTCGAGCTCATGCCCGATGATGACGGGCGAAGAGTTCCCGCCCAGCTCGACCGCGCCACCGCCATGTCGGAGACGGGCGACTATCAACGAGCGTCGGCCGAGCTGGAGCGGTTGATCCCGACGCTCGGCGAGCGCCAAGCACTCGAGGCGGTGCTGGCACGAGCGCGGATTGCGGTGATGGCCATCGACCCCGAGAGCAGCATTCGCTTCGGGCGGCGCGCGGTGGAGCTTGCCGACGCGCTCGGCGACTCGGAGCTGCGGCCGCCCGCCCTTGCGGCGCTCTCGCACGCCACCGGTGCAAGCGGGGCGATCCGCCAAGCCGTCGAGCTGGCCGACGAAGCGCTTGCGACGTGGCGACCCGGCGTGCTGCCGGCACAGCTCGCCTTTCATTACGACATCGCCGGCCTCCACTATTACTGGGCCGGACGGTACGAGCAGGCGGTGGAATACCTGCGGCGTGGCTACGATCGCGCACGCGAGCTGCACACCATCGAGGGGGCAGTTCGCGCCGGGGGAACGCTCGGCCTTGCCCTGACGGGAGTCGGGCGACACGAAGAGGCCATCCGCCACTTCGATCGGGTCCTCGCCCAAGGCAGGGAGCTCGAGATACGCCCGCGCTGGACGGCCCGGGCACTCAACATGTCGACCGAGCCGCTCCGCGACCTCTTCGAGCTCGACGAGGCCCGCCGGCGAAACGATGAGGCCATCGAGATGGCGCTGAGCGCCGGCTTCCCGTTCGCCGAGCTCCAGGCGCGGATCGACCTGCTGTTCGCCGACCTCGTGGAAGGCGACGTGGGGAGGGCGGAGGCTGAGTGGCCCTCGCTCTGGGAGATGGCCGTCAATGCCAAGGGCTGGCACGGCTGGGTGACCCAGGGCCGGCTTGCCGAGGCAACGGCCGAGATCGCCGTCGCCCGGGGCGACCTCGAGGCCGCGGTGCAGGCTGCGACCGCGGCGATGCGGCGGGCACACGAGGTCGGGAGGCCGAAGTACGAGATCACCGCGCGCCTGGCCCTGGGCGCGGCGCTCCACGGGCTTCGCCGGTACGACGAGGCCGTGGACGAGCTACGCAAGGCGCGGTCCGATGCCAAGCAGCTGGGCCACCCGCCGACCCGATGGCGGGCGGGGATTGCCTTGGGAGAATCGCTCGTGCTCGCAGGAGGAGACGGCGAAGCGGAGCCGGTGTTTGCGGCGGCGCGCGACGTCATCGAGCGCTTTGCCGGCGGTTTGCCGCCGGAGCGGCAGGCGAGGTTCCTCTCCGTCCCGGCCGTGACGCGCGCGCTCGCCACGCGCTGATGGCCGAGGGAGCCGCGTCCGGGGGCCGAGATGTGGTCGTGCGGCGCAACACCCGGCTGCTCGTCGTGGCCCAGGCGGCGCTATGGGGAGCAGCCGGCGTCTTCATCACCGTCGGCCCTCCCGCCGGCTTCTTCCTGACCGGCCGGGCGTCCTCGGCGGGAATCGTGGTGGCCGCCTACCAGGTTGCAGCCGCGACCGCGCTCTTCACCGGCCGTGCGATGGACCGAGTCGGGCGCCGTCCGGGACTGCTGGTCGGCTACGCCCTTTTGGTGGTCGCCGGGCCTGCCGCCGCCGTGTCGGTGCTGGCCGGTTGGTTTCCCGCGCTCGTCTTCTCGACCCTGCTGTTCGGAGGCGGGGTCGGCGCGGCGTTGCTGGGCCGCGCCGCGGCTGCCGCCATGTACCCTCCCGAACGCCGCGGGCGAGCGGTGGGCCGCCTCCTCGCTGCGGGAACCTTCGGCGCCGTCGGTGCCCCGCCTCTCGTCGGCGGGATCCAGAGCCTCTTCGAGGACGGTCACGCCGGCCCCTTCGTCTGGCCCTGGCTTGTCTCGGCACTGTTCGCCGCAGTCGGGCTCGCATGCGCGGCGCGGCTCCGCCCCGACCCGCGTGACCTCGTCCCGGGACCCGCGCCCGCGGCGATGCCGAGTCGGCGGCGATCGCTCGGGGAGTTGCTGAGCGTCCGGCCCTTTGCCGTCGCGCTCGTCTCGATCGCGGTCGCGCAGGCGCTCATGGTCGGCCTGATGGGGGTCGCCCCGATCACGCTGCGCGCCCGCGGCGGCAGCGCGCTGGGGGTGTCGATCATCATCAGCCTGCATCTTGCCGGGATGTTCGTCTTCTCGCCCCTGGTCGGCTCGAGCCTGGACCGGTGGGGCCGCCGGCCCAGCCTCTTCGCCGGAGCGGCGCTCGCGGGAGCCGGCGCCCTGCTCGGGACCGTCGGGGGCAGCTTCGCGGTCGCCGGCGCGGGGCTGTTCCTGGTCGGAGTGGGCTGGTCGTTTGCCTACCTCGGCGCGACCGCAGTGGTGAGCGATGTGACGTCGCCCTCGGAGCGGGCGGGGGGTCTCGGGTTCACCGACCTGCTCACCAGCCTCACCGCTGCGACCGGCGCATTGACCGGTGGTTCGCTTCTTCAGGCGGCCGGATTCGACGTGCTGGGGCGCACGCTGGCAGCACTCGTGATTCCGGTCTTCGTGCTGCTGCTCTTCGTCCGAGAGATCGAACCGGGACGCTGGCGCGGCGTGGCCGATCTCGCCGTACCGGTTGCCTCTGGGGCGCCGACCGGCGCCTCGGCTCCCGATCAGGTTCCCGTGGCCGACGCCGGTGCCGGGTGCTGGCTGCCGGGAACGCTGCCGGCGGAGGCTTCCGGTGGCGGGGTGCGTCGCGAGTGAGGGAGGCGATGAGCTCGGAGCTGCTGCTCTCGCTGGACTTCATCTACGGCCGACCGGGGATGTCGACGCCGCCGTCGAACAGTACCGGGCCGCGTTCGGCGCCGAGCTGCTCTGGAAGGTCAGGGGGATGGGGACTGTGGTGGCAAGCCTCCGCCTCTCCGGGCAGGGTCCGCAGATCCTGCTCTCCGGTCACCTCGAGGGCGAGACGCCGATTCTCGTCTACCGGTATCCGACTACGCCGAGGCGGTCGCCATGCTCCGCGCCGGGGGCATCACCGAGATTGCCGAGCTCGAGATTCCCCAGGGTCCATGTGCCAGCTTCCGGGCGGCGGGCGGCCAGCGGTATGCCGTCTACCAGTTAGTTCGCCCGGGGGTCGACCAGCACTTTCTCGGCCGGATCGACAAATAGCACGGGAAGCTTCAGGCTGCCGACGCGACGAACCGAGCCTGCGTGCCACCGTCGCCCAAGCAGACCTTCGTGCGCCAGTCGCTTGCCTGCGGGCCTGCCTCAGTGGTTGCCCGTCAGCCACGCCGGCGCCACGCTGCCGGAAGAGCCGTCGCCGCGAAAGCTCGTGTAGATGCGGCAGTAGGGAAGGAGCCGCCGAAGCTGCGTGGCCCCCTCTGTTGTCCCGGCCAGGCTTTCCCGCAGATGCAAGTTTCGCAGTGAGGACAGCGCCCGCAGCTGCCCCAGCCCGGCCTGCGTGACGAAGGTTCCACCGAGGTCGATCTCCCGGAGTCCCTCCATCGTGGCGAGGTAGCCGAGGGCATCGTCGGTGATCCCGCTTCCCCAGAGCAGCAGGGTCCGAAGACGGCGCAGCCGGCAAAGGTGCCGGATGCTCTCGTCGTTGAGCAGGCAGCCGGAGAGGTCGAGATACTCCAGCGATTCCAGCGGGGCAAGGTGCACCAGGGCCTCACCCGTGATCGTCGCCGGAAGATGCAGGCGACGGAGCGAGCGCAGGCCGGAAAGCTCTGCAACCCCCGGATCGCGCACCCGCGTCCCCCACAGATCGAGGACCTCGAGCGACGAGAGATCGCATACGTGATGCAGGGCGGCATCCCCAATCGGAACCGCCCAGAGGTCGAGCATTCTCAGGCTCCGTAGCCCCGCGATCGGGGCGAGGGCGGCGTCGGTTGCTCGGGTGCCTGCAGCCCAGAGGGCCTGGAGGTCGGGGGGCCTCCCGGCACCGAGCGGAGAGAGGTCAACCGATGCTTCGGGGCTTACCTGGAGCCCCACGTCCATTCCGGGCGGGACGTGGACGAGACCGCGCGCCTGCGCGATGACCTTCCACCGCGGGAGCGCGGGCCAGTCAGACCGCGCCGGTGAGGGCGTGGAGCGAGCGCGGCCGCGAATGACTCCCATCGACCGGTCCGGAGGGAAGCGTAGAACCCGCCGCGCATCGGATCTACGCCGGACCCGGTCTTGTCCTGCAGGAGCTCCTTTGTCTTCGTTCATATCGTCCTTGCCGGGCCTGCCGTCATCGGACGTTCACGCTGCCTCCCGCCGTCATGAACAGGGCCGCCAGGGTCGAGATCGCGATCAGCACACGCTGGAGCTGGGTACGCATGAAACTCCTCCTTCCGAGTTGGGCTTCCTTCGAGGCCTGAACCTCCCACAAGACGGAGCCGAGGGGAATCCCCCGGCAGGGGACAACGTCATCCCACAGATGGGGGATAGGTCGCGAAGTTCTGGGTATAGTTGGCCTACTTTGCGTCTACGTGTTTCAGGTGACTTATATGGAGAAGGTCGATTACGTGAGCAAAGGGGGTTAGCTGCATCAGTGCACTTGGCCGCCGGTTGCATCCGGTGAGACAATTCCCCGACACGGCAGAGGGCAGATGACGACCTCCGTAAAGCCGATCCGCCCGCGGGCCCCCTTTGGCGCCCGGATCTTCGCCGCGACCCTTCTCGGAGCGCTCGCTGCATGGGTCGCCTGGATGGCTGCGGTGACCCTCGAGGACTGGTCCGGGATCAATGGCTCGTGGCTGTTGTTCTGGCTCGGCGCCTGCGCCGTGTCCAATCTTCTTCCCATCCCGGTCGGGCCGAACGTCCAGATCACGATGAGCAGCCCGGTCAACATCGCGATCGCCTTCCTCTTCCCCCCGCCGCTCGCCGCCGTCCTCGTGGGACTCGGCTCGCTCACCGAGTGGGAAGTTCGCGGCGAGACGTCATTGGTGCCGGCGATCTTCAACCGGACGCAGCTGGCGGTCGCCACCGGAGCGGCCTCGGCGCTGCTCGAGTCGAGCCGAGCGGGTGGCCTTCACTGGGCCAACATCCTGGCCGCCATCGCCGCCTATCACCTGATGAACGTCACGCTCGTCGCGACGTTCCGCCGTCTCTCCGGCGGGCCACCGATCCTCGACGGGATTCACGCCATCCTGTCGCCGTTGCGAACCTTCGTTGCGGCCTACCTCACGCTCGGTATCCTCGGGGTGACCCTCGCCCTCGCCCACAGGAACATCGGTTGGTGGGCAGTGGCGCCACTCCTGCTGCCGCTGCTCTCGGCACGCTACGGGCTGCGCCACCTGAAGCAGCTCGAGCAGGCCGAGCGGGAGCGCCGCGCGCTTTCCGACAGGCTGATCGACGAGCGAGAGCGCGAGCGGGCCCGCATCGCGAGCCAGATCCACGACGGAGTGCTCCAGGACCTGGCCGCGGTCCAACTCGAGGCAGACAACATCGCGTCGGCCATCGAGGTCGGCGACATGACGATTGGGTCGGTCCTGGCCGAGCGGGTCAAGGCCCGCGTTGTCGATGCCATCGGAGGCCTCCGGGGGGCCGTTGCCGACCTGCGGCGAGCGGGACTGGAGGAGGATCTGGCGAGCACGCTGGAGCGGTACACCCGCTCGTTTGCGGGCGAGACTGAGATCGACGTCCGTCTCACGGCCGATCGAGCGAAGCTCTCCGATGTCCCCCTGCCACTCGCGCTCCTGCTGTACGAGTGCTGCCAGGAGGCGTTGACCAACGTCGCCAAGCATGCGTTTGCAACCAGAGTCGAGGTGGCGGTCGCTCGAGTCGGAGGTGCCCTCGAGCTCACCGTCGTCGACAACGGCCGGGGCCCGGCGCCCCGTGTCGATGGCCGGAAACGGCTCGGTCTCGGGCTCACGAGAGACAAGGTGGAGCTCGTCGGCGGCTGGGTCGGGTTCTCGGGGAAGCCGGGGAAAGGATCGGAGCTGATCGTTCGGATCCCGGTCAGGACGGTTCAGCCCGACCCCAACGTCAGCCGTCGTCCCGACCTGCAGGTGATCATCACACCCGAAGCAGCACGCCGCGAGGCGGTGCGGCCGGTGGCTGCGCCGGCGGATCCGCAGGCGTCCGAGGGGGCACCTCCGGAGGCGCCACCCGAGACCACCTCCGAGCAGGAACCAGTCCATACTGCGAAGGCAGGGACCGCGACGGGGGGCGGAACGGTGAGGAGGATTGCCAACTAAGCCCGGTCGCATTCGGATCGCCATCGCCGAAGATCACACCCTCGTCGCCCAGGCGATCGCGACCATGCTGTCCTTCGACGCCGAGATGGAGGTCGTCGGCATCGTTCGCTCGGGAGGCGAGGCCGTGGACCTCTGCGCCCGCGAGCGACCCGACGTCGCCCTCATGGACGTCCAGCTGCACGGCCTCAACGGCCTCGAGGCCACCCGCGAGCTGACGAAGCTCGACGCTCCCCCGAAAGTGCTGATCCTCACGATGCACAGCGACGAGGAGACTGTGACCGGAGCAGTTGCCGCGGGAGCCGCCGGCTTTCTGCCCAAGAACGTCGACCGCGGGGAGCTGATCCGTGCCATTCATGCCGTCGCCAGCGGCAGAGGCTTCCTGCACCCCGACGTGACCCGGCCCTTTCTCGACCGGATGGGGTCGGCAGCCGAGGACGCCCTTTCGAAGGAGCGTCTTACCGATCGTGAGAAGAGCGTGCTGCAACTGCTTGCCGACGGCAAGACCACCCGGCAGATCGCCCGGTCGCTCCACATCGCCGAGGAGACGGTGAAGACCCACCTGACCCACATATACCAGAAGCTCGGCGTCAGTGACCGGGTGCAGGCAGTGGCGCAGGCGCTGCGCGGGGGCCTCGTCCGGTAGGGGGTACGCGAGGGGCCCGCACCAACTCGTACAAAGCTGAGGTCCCAAGGCCGTTGCCGGCCCTGGGACCTTTGGTGCGTCTCGGTCGTGGGCTATCGGCGCCGGGTCCGGCGAACCCGCCTCTTGACCACCTTCTTGACCTTCCCGCCCTTGCGGGCGAAGTCCTGGGTGGCGAAGACGAATCCATCCGCCCGGGCGATCCCGATGCCGACATGGGTGAAGCGGGAGTCGAGGATGTTCCGGCGGTGTCCGTCGCTGTTCATGAGCAGGTTCATCGCGGCCTCGACCGTGGTCGCCATCGCAACGTTCTCGCCGAGAAGGGTGGCACCCATGGCTCCCCGGCCGGTCTTCATGTAGACCATGTTGTGCCACAGGTCCATCGCGGCCGCCATGCGCTCCGACTGGCCTCGTGCCGCGGACTGAGCCCACGACTCGAGGGCCAGCAGGGGGAGTCCGGCAGCCGCGCGCTCGGCGTTGAGGAGGTCGAGCATGCGCGCCTCCAGCGACTCGTTCGACTCGGGGGCGGGTGCTGGGGGGGCCACGAGAGCCGGCGCCGGCGCCGGGGCCGCGACCTGAGCGGCGACCGGAGCCGGGGCGGGGGCCGGAGCCGTTGCAACCACGATCCTTGGCTGGGGGGCCAGGCAGAACAGGAAGCATGACTCGGCCCACGCGGAGGCGGCGAGTCCAAACACCAGGAGGAGTGAGACCCCGACGGAGACAGACAACCGGCGCATCGGCCTTCCTTTCCGGCCGATGCCCGAGTTTCGTTCGGGATCAGAAGCTTCGGCAGCTGGCTGTCGTGGCCCTCTCGGGCTGTAGACCCTGTAGCTTTGCGTCGCCCCGTTTCCGGGGGTTTGCCCTTATCGGCCTGTCGCTCGTGGCGGCCCCATGCCGCCACACTGCGTGATCTATCGGGCACGAATAGGGACACCTGAAGCGGCGGGGGCCCAGGTTGTCTCGCTTTTTCTCCCCGGCCTCGTCGCGTCGGCGTTTTCGCTCGGGTTTCGCCCGGCATCCCTCGCCCGACTGCAGATGGCAAAGGGACCGGGGCGCCCTTTTTGCGCCGGATGGTCCTTTGTGTCCGAGTGCCC
>JBOGWP010000133.1:0-3309 GCA_050693875.1 Actinomycetota bacterium | reverse complement strand
AGGGCCGGGAGGAAGATCCAGACAAGGAGGTCGGTGGCGATTCGGTGCTTGCGGTTGTCGTCCGCCTCCGCCTTAGCCGCGAGGCAGAGCGCGAGGACGAGCGGGTCCTGCCTGCCATAGCCGACCGCGGGGTCGCGACAGAAATCCCTCAGCTCCTCAGGGACCAGGAACCTATCCAGGAGGGGTCGCTTCCGCTGGAGCTCCTCCCAGGCCGCGTAGAACTTGGACGAGCCGATCCCCTCCTCGAACCTCGCCTCCAACTGGCTGAGCACACCCACGGCCGCCTCCCTTCTCCTCGGAACGAGGTGAACGAGGCGCCAGGGTCGGAGAAGGACCTCCCGCAAACCTGCAGAGATCCCTGCGAAGACCTCGCACACGCGCGAGTCGCGTTCTCGCGAACGCGCGAGTCCAGTTCTCGCGCGCGTTCCGCGGGAGTTCTCGGGGACGGCGAGGCAGGCCCTCTCAGAGATGTAGGCTCGCGTGAGCGGGCCCCCGCGTGAGCGCGAAGAGGGTTGAAAGATGGGTCGTTTTAGGCCGCGGCCAGGCGAAAATTGCTGGACGAAGCGATCCATCGCCTGCTCCAGCCGGTCGAAGCTGGCCCGCGGTGGCGAGGCGGAGGCGGTGTCGGGGACTACCTGGCCGAGCCGGGCCGGAGGAGACGACGTGGCGAGTGAGAAAGAGTGCCGCCGGCAGGCCGAGTGGGTTCACCTGGTAGCGGTGGGTTCCCTCAGACGGGCAGCGCAATCAAGATCCTGCGACGCGAGCGTGGAACCTCACCGTCGGGTGCTTGTATAAGGCCGGCTGCGAGTCCGCTACCCCCTTCGGCCGCTTCCCGACCTCGGACTACTACGGGGGCTCCGCCCCGCCCGGCGCCATCGGCCGACGGCGTGCCTACCCTTCGCCGGCCTGGATGGACGGCGGGGAGGGCGGTGCCGGGGAGGTTCCCACGTTCACCATGTGACCCGGTCGACGGGGGAGGTGCCCAGCTATGCCCATGCAGCATCGCCACGGGTACGCCGCAGGCCTTCCCCGTGGCCTCCTTGCCGGCGACACTGAACCGGTTCCAGAGTCGCCCCCCGTTGGGGGCGTGCGCTGCCACCCGGCCCATATCCACCAGATTGGAGCCGACGTTCCTCTTGAGGAGCGTTCCGCCGCTCGTTTCTCACGTACCCCGTCTCGCTTGCCGGGCCCGGGCCGTCTTGCGGTACCGACCCGTCCCGTCGTCGTCGGAGCTGCTTGCCGCCCTTTCTGCGCCTTAAGGATCAGGCTGCTCCCAGCTTCGCCGGGCTGCTGCGACAGCTCGGCGGAGGTGTCCTTTCATCACCTCCCGGTCTCATAGCGCCTCGTGGCGCTCGATGTCCCACGACCACACGGCATTCGGGCGGCGGGCCACGAGCTCGGACGAACTCGCGGCGGATGCGTCGCCTGCCGCCGGCGCTCTGCGACCTCGCCCTCCTGTCGCAGCAGGCGGTACATCGTCGAGACGCTCGCCATAGACCCCCTCGTCGAGCAGCACGTGGAACACCTGCGCCGGGGAGAGGTCCACGAACCGCTCACTGCGCAGCTCGGCGAGCACGGCTTCGATCTCCTCCACGCGCAAGGCGTTGCGTGGCCTGGGACGGGGCTTGGTGGTGTTCGAGGTCGCCGCCCGCTTCGGGCGCCGACGGCGATAGTGCGTCGACCGGGGACGGCCCACGGCGGCACATGCCGCCCGCGTGCCGAGCATGAAGCACTCGTCGATGATCACGGCAGCTGCCTCGTCGGATCCTCGCTCTCGGCCGGCAGCCGCTCCAAGAGCGCCGATGCTTTTCCCTACAGCTCGAGCGCCAGGCGGTGCTTGGCCAGATCCGCTTCCAGCCGCTCGTTGCGGCGTCGCAGGAGCTCGATCTTGACCTGCTCGGGGCTGCGACTCTTGGGCTTCGGCCTGGGGGCGAGCGCCTTGAGAGCGCCCGCGTCGCAGGCACGGCGCCACTCGACGATGTGCGACGAGTAAAGGCCCTCCCGCCGCAAGAGGGGCCCCTTGGCGCCGGGGTCTCGGTCGTGCGGTCGTACTCGTCGAGGATGCCGGCGATTGCGCCAGTCCCGCGCGGCCTTCGGATTGCGGCCCATGCCCTTGCGGCTCGAAGCGGCTTCGTACTCGACGGCCAACTTGAGGTATTCGGCAAGCTTCTCGTCAGACAGTCCTGGAACGTCTCGCTCCCACGTGTTCAGTTGCTTCCATCCGACATCGCGGAACCTCCTGATACTTCCCGTGGCCTCAATTTGAGTTTCGCAGGTCGTTTCGCCGAACCCTCCTGGAGTTACGACGAGCGTTCCGATCGGTGCGGAGCGATGGCTCGTCCGCTCGCCATTCGGTGTGCACGTTCTGTGTTCGCGCCTCGCTCGAGCCCTCACCTGCTCGATGTCGGCCCCGTTGTTAGCCGAAAGGTCTGCGAGAACAATTTGAGGAGGCTCGCAAATCTCGTGGTGCCCCGGCGCTCTCCTAGTCTGCAAGGGCGGCGATGTGATGGTCACCGGCGACCGTGAGCGCGTCCACGAGCCGGTGCCAGATCCCGAGAAGAGCGGTCGGGCGCGTATGCTGGCGCACTGCCTCAAGCCACTCAGGCAACAGAAAGCTCCGGCCCGCGATCGCGTCCGGGTCTGGAAGGACGAGCGCCTCGACCCAGGGAAGACCGACCTCTGCCTGCTGCTCGAGCGGAAGCCCGTGCAAGGTGTGGACCAACGCGTCGACGGTCTCGCCGCGGCCCGCTGCCACCGAGATCCAGCGACTAATCTGCGGGGTCAGGGCGATCACGTCCACCCAGCGGATCGGCTCGCCGACGAGTTCTCGGTGAAGGTACCCGTACTGGTAAGAGGGAGCATGAGGGCCGCGAACGCGCTCCATTCGTAATGGTGGTTACGTGTCGGCCGCTTGCCCACCTCGACCAGGTCGAGAACATGGTCGATGATCGGTGGCCACGCCCGGCGCGCCGCGTCCGCACGCGCGGGTGTCTCCTCACCGGCTGCCACAAGCGCTCGGAGACACTCGCCGAGCAGGCGCCCGCTATCGACGTAGTCGTCGATGTGCATTTGGAGCAAAGGGGCTATCCATTTAGGTGGACTAGACTCAGCATGTTGTGATTGAGCCCAAAGGCCCCAATCCTGTCGTTGGCGTCGATTATCCGGGTACCTGGCGAGAGTTGCTCGCGTGGTTCCCCGACGAGCGGGCGTGCCTGTCGTACCTGGAGCACCTGAGGTGGCCGAAGGGCTTCGTCTGCCCTCGGTGCTCGGCCACCGAGGCCTGGTTGGTCGCAGGCCCGCGCTGGAAGT
>JBOGWP010000132.1:0-2795 GCA_050693875.1 Actinomycetota bacterium | reverse complement strand
CATGCCGTCGCTCGGAGTGGCCGACAGGTCAAAATAAGGACTACCTTCGTCAGTCGTGCCAAGGGGTCAGGCCACCCGAGCGACAGCGACTGCATCATCGCAGTCGATAGGGCTTCCGCAAGCGTCTTCCGCAAGCGTCTAGCGCCGCAGGCTCGAAGGTCTCCGCTACGCGTCCGCGACCGGCAGCGCGGCCATCTCGGCAAGCGGCCGGATGTCGTACCGGGCGAAGTTGAAGACGGGGGCCCGCGCCAGGAGCAGCTCGAGCTCCTCGTTCGTCTCCACGTCGTAGATCCAGGCACCGCCGTGCCCGCCGACCACGTGGAACTTCGCCACGACCTTGCCCTGCCTGACAAGGTCGTCGCCGTAGCCCGGCATCCGGGCCACAGCCTTCGCCATCTGGTCGGATAGCAGGCCCTGCTCGAGGGACCAGAGCACCAGGAATTTGGCCATCGGGGCACACCTCCCGTGCGGAGCGAGCGGTATCGTGGACTCAACGCTATCGGCTGGGGAGGGAGAAGGGAAATCCCGGTCGAGGGGCCCGTCGAGGGGTGAACGTCATGGATCTCGAGCAGGTCGTTTTCGAGGAGCTTCGGCACCGGGAGACGGTTGTTCGCTCGTATTTCGACCGCGAGGGTGGGCGCCTTGCGCGGGCCTGCCATCAGATGGCGGCTCGCTTCGCCCGGGGAGGACGGATCCTCGCGTTCGGCCTCGGCTCGGCTGCCACCGACGCCCAGCACATCTCGGTCGAGTTCGTTCACCCGGTGATCGTGGGCAAGCGGGCCCTTCCCGCCATCGGCCTCCCCAACGACGGGCCGAGCAGCCTCGGCCTGCTCGCCGAGGATCCCGGCTCGATGTTCGCCCGGCAGATCGATGTCCTCGGGCTTCCGGAGGACATCGCAATCGGGCTCGTGCTCTCCCCCGACGACCCGAGCAGTCCGGCGGTCGCTGCGGGCATCAAGCAGGCGGCCGCGAAGGGGATGCTCACGATCGTGCTCTCCGGGGCGGGAAACGCCCTCGACGGTGCCGGCGCCCACTATGTCTTCACCTGTGACGACCTCGACCCGTTCGTCGTCCAGGAGGTCCACGAGACCGGCTACCACGTCCTGTGGGAGCTCGTGCACGTGTTCTTCGACCACAAGGGCCTCCTCGAGGGGCGCACGACCTCGCCGCTCGCTGGAGCCGGCGCGGCAAGCTTTCTCTATCCGTTCCTCGAGGAGGCCGAGAAGGACCTCGAGACCGTGCTCCGGGAGGTCGAAGGGTCGATCAGGCAAAAGGCCGGCGACGTGATCGAGATCCGAGCGGCGAGCGCGGCCAAGGACCCGGCGAGGTTCGTCGAGACCGCGCGCCTGCTGGCCGAGCGATTCCGGTCGGGGGCCAAGGTGCTGGCCTTCGGCAACGGCGGGTCGGCCACCGACGCGCAGGATCTCGTCACCGACCTCGTGGCCCCTCCCGACGGTCTCCGGCCCCGGCCGGCGCTGTCGCTCACGAACGACGAGGCGGTCGTGACCGCGGTGGGCAACGACGTCGGATTCGAGAACGTCTTCACCCGCCAGATCATCGCGTTCGGCAAGCCGGGAGACATCGCCGTCGGGATCTCGACCTCGGGAGGATCGCGCAACGTGCTGGCCGCGTTCGAGGAGGCGGGCCGGAGGAACATGGTGTGCATCGGCTTTGCGGGATACGGCGGCGGCCAGATGGTCAGCCGCGAGCTTTGCGAGCAAACCTTCGTGATCGACTACGAGTACATCCCTCGGATCCAGGAGGCGCAGGCGAGCCAGTACCACATCCTGCGGAGGCTGATCGACCTGGTCGACGCGTGAGGTTGGCAACATGACGCGATGGGCATGGTTGAATGCTTCCCGTCATTTGCCGCCGGTCCGAAGGAGAACCGCATGCGCTCGATCGCCGTCCTGATGGTCCCCATCGTCGTTCTGGCCGGCTGCGGACGGCAGAGCACCAAGACGCCGGCCGCAGGGTCGGCGACCGATACCGGCACGGATCAGCGCGTGGGCTCGATGGGCGGCGGTGCGGAGTGCACTCCCTCCGGCACGTCGCTCTCGATTGCGGCGAAGGACACCGCGTACGACAAGGCCTGCCTCGCGGCTCCCGCCGGGCAGGCGTTCACGATCAACTTCGACAACAAGGACGCGCTGCAGCACAGCATCACGATCGCGCCGAAGCACACCTCCAAGGACTTCCTCTTCCGCGGGGAGATCGTCGAGGGGCCGAAGATGACGACGTACAACGTCTCGGCCCTTCAGCCGGGGACGTTTCACTTCCACTGCGAGGTGCACCCCCAAGCGATGCAGGGCACCTTCGTCGTGAAGTAGGCGGGGGGTGCCGCCCGGCGTTCGTATCGCCTGGGGGCTGGATTCAGGCGGTAGAGCATGCGCAACCCAGGTGCCATGAACAGACGCCGGTAAGTTGCGGCGGTGCTCGCCTTCGCCGCCGCTGCTTCCGGAAGACGCTCCGAATGAAGACAGCCGGTACAAGGGGCAGTGCGAATCCGGCCGGGTCCGCCGCCGATCGACGTAGACGCCGACATAGCCCATCGCCGCTTCCATAGCCCTTTGAGAATTCTCGAGGATTTCTTTGGGCCTCACGCAGGCCCCCAAGATTGTCACTGCCCCTCGTTAAGATGAACGTATGTTCGGTCGGTTGCAGGAGGCGGTGGCCATCCTCGAGGAGGAGGTGGGCCGCCTCGACCCCGAGGTGCTCGAGCCCGCCTTCGCCACCGCGCTGGTGGAGACCTTCGCCAAGGGGGAGCGTCTCTGTGCCGCCGGCAAGGCCCTGGC
>JBOGWP010000131.1:0-62325 GCA_050693875.1 Actinomycetota bacterium | reverse complement strand
TGAGACGTTCGCCTCGTCGAGCCGCCGGACGGCGACGCCCAGCAGGGCGGACTCGGGGATGGGGGCCGTGACCAGCTGGGCTCCCCGGTCGACGGTCGCCTCGACCCCGGCCAGGCCACCGAGGATTCCCGCAGTGGTCGCCAGGTCGCTCTCCTCCACCGTCCGCACCTCGAGGACCTGTCCCCCGACCGTCGCCTTGAGCTGGTCGGGGCTTCCCGAAGCCACGATATGGCTCGACCATGAGGATCGACTCGGCGAGCCGGTCGGCCTCCTCGAGTACTGGGTGGTGAGCAAGACCGTGGTCCCCTCGGCCACGAGCGACTGGATGAGCTCCCACAGCCCGCTGCGGCTTCGCGGGTCGAGCCCCGTCGTCGGCTCGTCGAGGAATAGCACCCGCGGCCGGGCCACGAGGCTCGCCGCCACGTCGAGACGCCGCTTCATCCCCCCGGAATAGTTCTTGACCACCTTCCGAGCGGCGTCGGTGAGATCGAAGGTCTCCAGGAGGTGGGATGCGCGCCGCCGCGCAGCCGGGGCACGCAGGCCACCCAGCCGGCCGATCATCGTAAGGTTCTCCTGCCCGGAGAGGAGACCGTCCACCGCGGCGACCTGTCCCGTGAGCCCACTCAGCCGGCGCACCTTGTGCGCCTCCTTGGCCACGTCGTGCCCGCCCACGCGAGCCAGCCCAGACTACGGCCGCAGGAGCGTCGCGAAGATCCGGATGGCGGTGGTCTTCCCGGCGCCGTTCGGGCCGAGCAGCCCGTAGAGCTTGCCCTCGGGGACCTCGAAGGTCACGCCGTCGAGGGCCCGCGTGCCGCCGTGGTAGGTGAAGCTCAAGTCCGCGGCCTCGATCATGTTCGGCATCGGTTCTCCTCATATCCGAAGCGCAGTCCGACGCGCCCGCTATTATTTCGATAATCGAATGAGTGTGCGAACAGATGGTTAGATTGTCAAAAGAACGTTCGAGCCGTATCGACGAGATCGGCGCGGCCATCGTCCGCATGCAGGATGCCACGGACGAGGTCGACGAGGCTGCCGCCGAGCGCTTCGGCCTCAACCGCAGCGACCTGCGCTGCCTTGGCCACTGCGTGTTCCGGGGCCCGCTCCCCGCGGGAGAGCTCGCCCGCGCCACCGGGCTGACCCCCGGAGCGCTGACCACCCTGCTCGATCGATTGGAGCGGGCAGGGTTTGCCCGCCGGGTTCGCGACGCCGCAGACCGGCGCCGCGTTCTGGTCCAGCTGACCCCGAAGGCGCAGCGCCTCACCGCTGAGATCTGGGGGCCGATTGCTGACGAGGGCAGGGAGTACCTGCGCCGCTACTCCCACCGGGAGCTCGAGGTCATCCTGGACTTCATCCGTCACGGCACCGAGCTGCAGCTCCGCCATGCCGCCCGGATCCGGGAGAAGCTCCGGCGGCGGCGGCGGAGCCCCCGGAGCCCGACGGCCTCCGCCTGACTGCGGCCCCTTCTCAATCCTGGGTGTCGCCCTTCGGCTCGCTCCGCTCGCGTTCGTACCCCGACAGCTTCTCGATGTTGGCGCGCTCATCCGCGTCGGGTGCGGGCACCGACAGCCAGGCGTCCAGGATCGCCCGGGCGTCCTTCGGGCTCGTTCGCTTCAGGCTCATGGCGAGCACGTTGGCGTCGTTCCAACGCCGGGCCCCCTCGGCGATCCACGGCTCCCAGCACAGCGCCGCGCGCACGCCGGGGACCTTGTTCGCCATCATCGACGTGCCGGTCCCCGTCCAGCACATCACGAGCCCCATGTCGGCCCGGCCCTCCGCCACCGCCTCCGCCACCAGGCGGGCGACGTCGGGCCAGTCCTGTTTCGGCACCACCTCGACCTCGGCTCCTCGAGCGCGCAGATGTTCCAGCGCCGCCTCCACCGTGGGGCTCGCGTCGTCCGCGCCGGCCACCACCCTCATGGCCGGAAATCCTTGGTTCGCCTCATTCCCTCTCATACGCTATCGCCGGTTTCATGCGGGCAACAGTGCGTTTGCTGCTTGTCGGGGGGCTCCTCCTGGGGCTCGCGGCTCCGGTGGGGGCCGAGACGCCCTCCCCTCCGCAGGTATCGATGTCCTCCGGCATCCTCGTCGATGCCTCCTCCGGGCGCGTGCTGTGGGCACACGAACCCGATGTCCCGCGGCCTCCCGCCAGCCTGACGAAGATGCTGACCGCCCTCGTGGTGATCGAGCGGGCCGACCTCGAGGACACCGCCACGATCACCCCCGAGGCCCGCAACGCCCCGGGCGCCCGCCTGTACGCAGAGGAGGGGTGGACCCTCCCCGTCCGCGACCTCCTGTGGGGCCTGCTGCTCGAATCGGGCAACGATGCCGCGGTCGCCCTCGCCCAGAAGGTCAGCCCAGACGGCTCTCTGCAGGGCTTCGCCGCCCTCATGAACGAGCGTGCCGCCGCGATGGGTGCGCAGCACTCGAGCTTTCGCAACCCGCACGGATTGGACGAGCCCGGCCACGTCAGCACCGCACGCGATCTCGCGTTGATTGCCGCGACCGCCCTTCGGAATCCGGTCCTCGCCGAGATCGTCGCCTCCCGGTCGCACGAGATCGGCTGGAACGGGGGGCACCGCATCCTCGTCAACCACAACAAGCTGCTTTGGCGCTACGCCGGCGCGATCGGGGTGAAGACCGGCTACACGGGCGGTGCCGGGCACTGTCTCGCATCGGCGGCGCGCCGCGGCGACGACACCATCCTGGCCGTGATGCTCGACGTCACCAACGGCCGGCATTACGCGGCCAGCAGCGCGCTCTACGACTGGGGCTTCTCGAACCTGCCCGCGCTCCGGGAGGCGTCTGGAGTATCCATCTACCGCAGTCCGGTGCCGCGATCGCAGCAACGGGTACGCACCGCTTTCGAGGACGCGCCGGCGGTTCCCGCCACTGCCGCGGACGCCGTGGTGGCGCCGGATCCGGCGCTCGTGCGGGACTCGGTACCGGTGACGGTCCCGCTCGTGGCGCTGCTCGTCGCCACGGTCATCGGCAGCCTGACGCTCCGCCAGGCCGTCCGCTCCCGAGCGATCCTTCTCGAGCTCACGCCCGCCCCGGCCCGCTCGTTGTCACGGAAGTAGCCGTCAGCTCGCGTACAGCGTTGCTTGCCCGCCCTTTTGGACCCGCGCCCCCGGCAGGGGGTCTTGTGCCAGCACCCGCTGTGTTCCACAGGTCCCCGACCGGGCCTGGACGTCGACCACGAGCCCCAGCCCTTCCAGGCGCGTCTTTGCCTCGCCGCAGGTCTGCCCGGTGACCTCCGGCATGGCGAACGGCTCGGGTCCCTTGCTCACCGTGATCTCCACCGGCTGACCCCGCTCGAGCCGTTCGCCCGGGAGGGGAGCCTGTGACAAGACGGCACCCGCCGGCGCGTCCGCGAAGGACTCCGTCCGGGTGGCGCCAAACCCCGAATCGGCGAGCATCTTCGTCGCCTCGTCGGCGGTCTTGCCCCGCACCTCGGGCACTCCGAGAAGATCGGGGCCCGACGACACCACGAGGTTCACGACCGACCCGCGCCGCTCGACCTGCCCGCCGCGGGGGTTCTGCTCGATGACCGTGCCATCTGGCGCCGGGTTGTGGACGCGTTCCACTCCGCCGACCACGAACCCCTGGCTGCGCAGGAGCCCGGTGGCATCGTCGAGAGATCTTCCGGACACCGGTGGGATGGCGACCACGTCCGGCCCCTTGCTGACGCGCAGCAGAACCGTCGCCCGATCCCGGGTCAACCCTCCGGCCCCCGGCCGGGTGCCGATGACGACGCCGGCCTCCTGCGAGTCGGAGAACACCCGCTGCACCTTGGGCTCGAGCCCCGCAGCCTCCAACCGGCGTCTCGCCGCGTCTAGCTGCTGACCGGCGGTGGCGGGGACCCGCGTCGGGCGAAGCACGAGCAAGGCCCCGGCGAGCAGGGCGAGCACGAGGAGCAACGCCGGCCAGCGGCGGCGTCGCCGGCTGGGCCGCCGCAGCTCGACCACGGCAGTCTCGGCCGACGGTCCCGGCACCTCCGAGGTAAGCTCCTCGGTCAGCTCGGACAGGGGGGGTGCATCGCCGAGCACGCCGATCGCGGCCTCGAGCTCGTGGCGCATCTGCCGGGCGGTGTCGTAGCGCTGATCGGGATCCGGATCAGTCGCCCTCAGCACCACCGAGTCGATGGGTTCCAGCTCCGGACGCTCCTTGGAGGGAGCCGGCACCCGGCCGTAGAGATGCTGGTGCAGGACCTGCGCAACCTCTCCCTCGTAGGGCGGAATGCCGGTGCCCATCTCGTACAGGACGCAACCGGCCGCGTAAAGGTCGGCGCGGCCGTCGACCTCCTCGCCGCGGATCTGCTCCGGCGCGGCGTAGGACACCGTCCCCAGGAGGGCGCCCTGCTGGGTCACGGCTTCGGCCACCCGGGCGATCCCGAAGTCGGCAACCTTCACCGTGCCGTCGACGGTGACGAGCAGGTTCTCGGGCTTCACGTCCCGGTGCACCAGGCCTCGGTCGTGCGCAGCGGCAAGCGCGGCGAGCAGCTGGAGCGCCACCTCGCCGGCCTGGCGCGGGGCGAGCGGCCCCCGGGTCGAGAGCACGTGGCGCAGGCTGCGACCCCGCACGTACTCCATCACGATGAAGGTGGTGCCGTCGGCGTCGGCGCAGTCGTGGATCTGGACGACGTTCGGATGAGACAGACGAGCCGCAGCCTGGGCCTCGGCGCGGAACCGTTCGGCGACGTCGTGGCGGCCGGCGAGGTCGGGGGGAAGGATCTTGAGCGCAACGGTCCGTCCGAGCACGAGGTCGCGAGCGCGGTACACCTCGCCCATGCCGCCCTTGCCCACCCGCGCGATGAGCCGGTAGCGCTCGGCGATCGTCTGGAGCGCGGGAGATGCCTTGGCCACTACTGCTGCCCGTGCAGCTTGCGGAGGTGGTCGTTGTAGCGCGCCTCGAGCACCCACAGGCGCTGGTCGATCCCCGAGACCTTCGCGGACAGGTCGTCGAGCTTCTTCTGGAGCCCGGCATCCGCCCCCTTGGCGGCGGACAGGTCCTTGCGAAGCGCGTCGAGGGCCGCCCGCAGCTCGTCGACCGAGCCCTCGACCGCCCCCAACTCGGTGGCCACGCCGGCGTCGGCGCCCTCGAGCGACTGGCGCAGCGTGGCGATCTGATCGTTCAGCCGGGCCGTTGTCCCGCTCACCTTCGACAGTGTGCTCTCGACTCGCTGGAGGCGGGCCACGTCGGGCCCTGACCCGCTCGTCCGGCAGGACACCGCGACGAGTCCGAGGAGAGCTGCAGTGACAACGAGAAGCACCCAGGGGCGGGTGCGAACGCTCACGGGACATCACCTCCGGACATCACGCTACCGCGGCCCGCCCCGGCACCGACGGAATTCCCAAGTTCGCGACACCATCAAGACCGGGGGGTGGTCGGGGAAACTCCCGCTACCGCGGCCCGCCCCGACGGAATTCCCAGGTTCGCGACACCATCAAGACTGGGGGGTGGTCGGGGGAACTCCCGCTACCGCGGCCCGCCCCGACGGAATCCCAAGTTCGCGACACCATCAAGACTGGGGGGTGGTCGGGGGAACTCTCGCTACCGCGGCCCCGACGGAATTCCCGACGGAATTCCCAAGTTCGCGGCACCATCAAGACTGGGGGTGGTCGGGGGAACTCCCCCGACTGTCAGCGTGCGGGCCGCTTCCCGCTCCGGAAGATGTCCCGCAGGGCCATCACGTTCGCGACGTAGCGCTTGGTCTTCTCGCTCATCCCGTTGGCACGAACCGACCGGAGCCCCTGGTAGTAGCCGGCAACGGCCAGCCGCTCGTCGCCTCCGGCCTTCTCGAGCAGGTAGGCGAGGAATCGCACCCCTGCCTTGATGTTGTGCTCGACATTGCGCAGGTCCACGTCGGAGCCAAGGAGGTGGCGTCCCGTGAACACGCCGGACTCGGGCATGACCTGCATCACGCCGACGGCGCCCAGCACGCTGGTCACCTCCTGCTGCCAGCCCGACTCCTGCCACGCGATCGCCTTGATCAGCGCCGGGTCGACCCCGTACTGGCGGCTGTAGCCCTCAAGGAGCTGCTCGACCGACGGGGGGCCGGGGACCGGCACCTTTAACACCTGCCCCGCCCGGATCACATTCGCCCTGGGCACCTTGTTGAGCTCCACGAGCTCGCGGACTGTCGTGCCGTAGCGGGCCGCGATCTTCCCCAGGCTCTCGCCCGGCTTCACGCTGTGGTCGGCGAGCGCCGGTGCCTGCGGCGCGGGAGCGGGGGCCGCGGGCGTCCCGGCGGTTGGCTGCGCCGCGGTCGGAATGCGCAGCCGCTCGCCGATCCGCACGAGATCCGGGCTCTTCAGATCGTTCGCCTTGTCGATCGCCTCGACCGTCGTGCCGTACCGCTTCGCGAGCCTCCAGAGGGAGTCGCCCTCGGCCACGATGTGGGTCGTACCGGCGAGGCCCGCGAGGCCGATCGCGAGGAGTGCCGCGACGGTTCCGAACGCCCGGTTCCGGCGACGCAGGTGCCGGGGGCGCCGCCGATGGTTGTGGCTGCTGAGGAATTTGATCACATTCGTTAATGAAGGGGCTGTAAGTTTAGCAACGGCAAGTAAAGTCAACAAGAAGGCTCGATTGAGGCAGGCGAGCGGGCAAGAGCAACGCCCGGGCGAGATCGGGGGGGCCTACGCTCCCAGCGTCTCGCGCCGGTGCAGGATCTCGGCGGCCCCCTTGCGAATCACCGCCGATCCCGACGCATTCAGCGTCTCGAAGGCGTAGGTCTTGACCTTCCCGGCGTCCTCCACCAGCCAGCCCTTCGTGGTCAGGTCCTGGCCCGGGAGCACCGGGCGGGAGAAGCGCATGCGAATCCGCTGCAGCCGCAGGGGGTCACGCGCCGCAACGGCGTCGAGGACTGCCCGCGCGGCGAAGGCGAAGGTGCACATCCCGTGGAGGATCACGCCGGGAAACCCGACGCTGCGCGCAAACTCCGGGTCGAGGTGGATCGGGTTGGCGTCCCCGGACGCCCCGGCATACCGGCGGGCCTGGTCCTCGTCGACCTGTTGGGCCGCCACGAAGACGGGCTCCCCCAGCTCCTCCTCGGGGTCGGGTGCGCCGCGGCGGCCGCCCTTCCCACGAATGAACATCACGCTCCGAAGCTCGGCGGCAAGCACGCCGTCCTTCGTCATCTTGGCGAGGATCGTGAAGGTCTCCCCCGACTCCCTCGCCTCGACGCTCTCGAGCGAGCCCTCGACGGTGAGCACGTCGCCGGCGCGGATCGGGGCGTGAAAGAGATGCTCCTCCTCGCCGTGGACCAGCCGGGCGAGGTTCACGCCGAGCTCCTCGTCGCCCATGACGGCCGCCCACAACCCCGTCGTCACCGCGACGACCGGGAATGCGGGCGGGACGAGGGGACGCTCCTCGGCGTAGGCGGGGTTCTCGTCGTTCGTCGCCGCGGCGTACGCGCGGATCGCATCGGCGGTGACCTCGAACGAGTGGGCGGGGTAGGTCTTTCCGGCCTGCGACGCATCGAGGGGCATCGGACTCCTTTCCGGGACTCGGCGAGAGTCTAGCGACAGCTATCCGGCGGCTCGCTCCGGCTGCCGATCCTCGAGACGTCCGAGAAGGTGACGGGCGATCACCACGCGGTTGATCTGCCCGGTGCCCTCGAAGATGTCGTACACCTTGATGTCCCGGTACCACTTCTCGACGAGGTGCTCCTTCGAGTACCCCTCCGGGCCCATGATCTCGATGGCCCCGACGCACGCCCGGAGGGCGGCCTGCGGCGCATAGGCCTTCGACATCGAGGC
Organism: Actinomycetota bacterium; assembly: GCA_050693875.1. GTDB lineage: Bacteria > Actinomycetota > CADDZG01 > JAHWKV01 > JBOGWP01 > JBOGWP01. Next base: position 54,568 of record JBOGWP010000131.1, on the reverse strand, counting down.
CTCCTTCGAGTTGGGAATGCCCGAGTCCGCCATCCAGGCGGCGTTCCGGCAGAGCAGGCGGGCGGCGTCGAGCTCCCGCTCCATCCTGGCGAGCCGCGCGGCCACGACCTGCCTGCGACGCGAGTGGGGCGGGATCTCGGTGGCGGACCAGTCGCGCACGTACTCGAACGCGGCGCGCCCGATCCCGACCGCCATCGCCGCGACCGAGGGCCTCGAGGCGTCGAAGGTCTTCATCGTCCCCTTGAATCCCGAGACCGGACGGAGCGCCTCCTCACCGCCGAGGAGGTGGTCGAAGGGGATCCGGCATCCGTCGAAGATCAGCTCCGCGGTCTCCGAAGCCGTCAGCCCGAGCTTCTTCTCGATCTTGCCGACCATGAAGCCGGGCGTGCCCCTGAGCACGACGAACAGCCGCTGGCCGGCCCTGCCGAGCGAGCGGTCGATGGTCGCGTTGACCACAAGGACGTCGGCTCGCGCGCCGTTCGTGCAGAACACCTTCGTGCCGTTGAGCACCCACTCGTCGCCATCTCGGACCGCGGTGGTCTGGACGTTCGAGACGTCGGAGCCGGCCTGGGACTCGGTCACCGCCAGCGCCCCGAACCGCGCCTCGCCGTCGTCTCGTCCGAAGATCTCCTCGAGGAATCGCCGCTTCTGGTCCGGCGTGCCGGCGGCTCGGATCGAGGACCCGGCCAGTCCCGCACCGGGGATGTTGAAGATCATCGCGGCGTCCCCCCAGGCGAGCTCCTCGCTGCCGACGACCGAGAGCATGTTCGCGATCCGGCGGCCGCCGGTTCGCACGTCCTCGATCGGCACGATCTGCGCCCGGTCCCCGGCGAGCAGCCCGAGCTGCCGGATGATGTACGCCTCCACGGTCCCCTTCTCGTCGGCGTCGCGGGCAAGCGGGCGGAGCTGCGTCGCCGCGAACTCGTGCACGAAGTCGCGTATCGCGGAGAGGGTCGGATCGAGGTCGAAGTCGATCATGCCTCCTCCCCCACGTTGGCGGTGCTCGTCCCTGGCATGCCATTCGGGAACGCGGCGGCAGTGGCCCGAAGGGCGAACAGCTCTCCCACCAGCGAGGGCGAGTCGAGGGCCGCGAGCGTCATCGCGTCCCGGTACCAGAGCTCAACCGGATGGTCCCGCATGAATCCGTGCCCGCCGAGGATCTGAACCCCGTCGTCCGCGGCGGCGAGGGCGGCGGAGAGCGCCTGAGCGCAGGCGGCGGCGACGAGCCGGACGGCGTCGTCGCTGCCCGCGTCGAGCCCCCAGGCGGCCCGCCACGTCATCAGGCGCGCCGCCTCCAGCTCGGTGGCGTGGTCGGCGATCTTGAACGAGATCGCCTGGAAGGCTCCGATGGGGCGCCCGAACGCGGTCCGCTGCCCCGCGTAGGTGGTGGCGTACTCGAGCGAGGCGCGGGCGAGGCCGAGGGCAACCCCGGCGTATACGAGGCGGTGGCGCGCCATGGCAGACGCCAGGGCAGCCCCCGGCCCGACCGGCTCGGCGGCGGCCGAGGCGCCGTCGAGCCGGAGCTTGAAGGTCGGCGCGGAGCGCAGCCCGAGCTTGTCCTCGCGCTCGAGGATCGGCTCGGCGCCGGGCGCGAGGGCCCACAGCGCCGGGCCGTCCGAGCCCCGCGCCAGGACCAGCCGGACCGACGCCGTGTCGGCGAAGGGCACCCCGTACTTTGTTCCGCTGAGGCTGGTCCCGCCCGCCTCCCTGGTCGCGCGGGCGTCGATCTCGGATGCGTCGCTGCCGGCGTCGCGCTCGGTCACCGCCACGAAGCCGAGCGCTCCCGCGGCGAACCGCGGCAGCAGCTCGGCGCGTTGCGCGGGCGACGCAACCTGATCGATGACTACGGCGGTGCTCCCCGATGCCAGGAGCGCGAAGGCGATCCCCGGGTCGCCCCATGCGAGCTCCTCGGCGACCATCACCGCGGTCAGAGCGTCGATGCGACCCTGCCCGCCGAACTCCTCGGCGACCGGACAGACGAGCCCCATCTCCGCGAGCTGGCCCCGGATCCGGTCCGAGACGGTGCCGGCGGCCTCGGCGTCTCGGGCGGCCGGGCGGATCTCGTCGGCGGCGTACTCACGAAGGGCCTCGACGATCGCCTGTTGTTCGTCGCTCGGTGCGAGATCCATGCAGACCCCCATTCGGGATCTTGACCCACGGGTCAGGATCTGAAACCAGTGTAGAGCATGCCGCCACCACCCGCATCACGCCGCGATGCCCCGGAGAGGGCGTAGCCCGGTGGGTCGCGCGCCTCCGCGACGCGCAGGCCCGCGGCCGCGCATGGACTGCCGCGATGAGCTGCTTGGGGGTCAGGGTGGTGCGGGGAAGGACCGCATAGACGTTGTCCCGACGGCCCCAGTTCTCGACCGCGGCCGGCTCTGCCGAACACAGCACACGGGGGCACCCGACCCCTATCCTCCCGGCAGAGCCGGGAGACACGACCGCCACGTCGAGATCCGGGAGAGAACCCGCCGGCTGCCCTTTCACGACTTCGAGGAGTGGGTCCTCGTCCAGATAGGCCTCCACTCCACGGCAAAAGATCTCGTGCGGTCGAACACGCCGACTCTGATCGTCTTCCATAACTGCCATCGGGCGGGGAGATCCTGAGCCGGGTTCGACGGCTCCGGGGCGCCCAGGAGCGAACGCCGACAAACGCCCCTGAGAACGACCCGATGCCCCCCACTCCCCGCGTACGTACTAAATCGCCCGAGCGTTGTCAAATCGCCATCCCTGGGGTGAGCTCTCAGAGCCGCCGCGGGCCGGCCGCCCCGGGCTGGCTTATCCGCCGCTCTTGCGCCCCGCCTCGGAGAGCAGCTCCGCCGCCCGGCCTCGGCTCGCCTCGCTCGCCGAGCCGAGCATCACCGCCAGCTCTCCCAGCCGCTCGTCGTCCGAGAGCGGATCGGCCACGGTCACGGTGCGGTCGCCGGCGACCGTCTTTCGCAACCGGACGTGCGACTCGGCATAGGCGGCGATCTGGGGCAGGTGGGTTACCGCGATGACCTGATGGGTCTTGCCGAGCTCCGCCAGGGCCCGGCCTACCGCAGCCCCCACACGGCCGCCCACGCCCGCATCGATCTCGTCGAAGACGAGCGTCGGGACAGGATCGGCGCGGGTGAGCGCCGACTTCACACCGAGCATGATGCGGGCGACCTCGCCCCCGGAGGCGACCGCGGCGAGCGGGGCAACCGGCTCCCCCGGGTTTGCTGAGAGGACAAACCGAACTCGGTCGACGCCCGTGGCGTCGAACGCAAGCCCCTCGCGGCTGCCGCCGATCTCCGGCACGACCACGCCCCCGGCAGCGGGTTCGACGCCGAGCTCGACCTCGAAGCGCACTTCGGTCATGCCGAGAGCGCCGAGCTCGCGGCGCACCGCCCCAGCCAGCTCGCTCGCGGCGTCACGTCGTTGCCGCGAGAGCCGTCCGCAGCGCTCGGCGATCTCGCCCAGCAGCGCGCGCTCGGCCTCCTCGATCTTGGCGGCGTGCTCTTCGCGCTCGTTCAGGGAAGCGAGCTCCGCCTCGGCGTGCTCGCAAAAGGAGAGGATCTCCTCGACCCCGTCGCCGTACTTGCGCTCGAGCGCGGCGATCACGCCGAGCCGGTCCTCCACCTCCGACAGCCGCGCGGGGTCGTGCTCGACCGACTCGCGGTAGCGCCGCAACTCCCGCTGCAAGTCGTCGATCTGGATGCGGATCGTCTCGGCCAACTCGCGAAGTTCGCCGGCGCTCCGATCGAGACCCTCCAGCGTCGAGAGCGCCGCGACGGCGTGGGCCAGCTGATCGACGGCGCTTCGCTCCTCGTCGCCGGCGAGCCTCCCGAGCGCGAGGGCCGCCAGCTCGGTGATCCGCTCGGCCGCACCCTGGATCGCCCGCTCGCGCTCCAACGCATCCTTCTCTCCGGACTCGAGGCGCGCCGCGCGGATCTCGCGCACCTGATATTCGAGGAGGTCGGCACGCCGGGCCGCCTCGCGGTCCGACCGCCGCAACGCCTCGAGCTCCCCCCGCAGCGAGCGGAGCCTCCCGACCGCTGCCCCGGTCTCCTGCCGCAGGCCCGTCGTCCCGGCGTAGCGATCGACCAGCTCCAGCTGACGGGCCGGCCGGCGCAGCGAGAGATGCTCGCTCTGGCCATGCAGGTCCACCAGCTCCTCGCCCACCGCTTGGAGCAGCCGCCGGGGAACCGGCCGACCGTTCACGCGGGCAACGCTTCGCCCGGCCCGCGCAATCTCGCGCGAGAGAATCAGGAGCCCGTCCTCAGATTCGATCCCACCCTCGGAGAGCGAGCCGAGCGCGAGCCCCTCCACGTCGAACACTCCCTCGACGAGGGCCCGGTCGGCTCCGGCGCGGACCACCTCGGCCCCCGCCCGTCCGCCGAGCAGGAGTCCCAGCGCCTCGAGCACGACCGACTTCCCCGCACCCGTCTCTCCCGTGATGACCGTGAACCCCCGCGCGAACTCGAGCCGGAGATGGGAGATCACGGCAAAGTTCGAGATGTCGAGCTCGAGCAGGCCCAGAGGATCCCCCTTTGCGTCCCGTCGAAAGCAGGCTATGGCAGCCGCTGAGCGAATCCGCGGCTTTCGCAGATGTTTTACCGGGAGGGGGTGACAACCCGCGCTATTGCGATGGTCGCATTCAGACTCTCCTTGCGATGAGCGCCACATGTGGCGGTCGCTGCGAGAAGAGTCTCATCGGCCCCTTGCGGTGGGGTTCGGCGGGAGGCTATTCGAACTCGGGCAGATCTTCTAGTTCGGTGGGCGGCTCGGATCTCGGACCCTGCACAGGCAGGCCGAGGTGGCGCAGCACCGAGTCGGGGTCGACCCCGGCCTCCTCCGCGTACAGCTCGAGGAGATGGACCGAGAGGCTCCCGATTCCGACGACCATGTCGGCGAGGTCGTCCTCTTCGGCGAGCACCGACTTGATGCGCCCTTCGTCCTTCTGGCCAATCGCATGGATCAGGTTGGCGATCCGAACCCGGCGGGCCTCGCGCTCGGCCCGGCGGTCGCCTCCCCCGTTCATGCCGGCCCCCGCTCGAGCAGCTCGAGCAGCCCGGCCTCGTCGAGCTGGGGCACACCGAGTTCTTGGGCCCGGGTGAGCTTCGTCCCCGGGGCCTCGCCGACGACGAGATAGCCGGTCTTCTTCGACACGTTCGAGGTCACCTTTCCTCCCGCCCCCTCGATGAGGTGCGTCGCCCGCTCGCGCGAGAGCGTGGGAAGCGTACCGGTGATCACGAACGTGGTGCCGGCGAGCGGTCCCCCGGCCGCGCCGCGCTCCCCCGTGAGCTTGACCTCCGCGGCATCCAGCTTGTCGATCACGGCACAATTCCGGGCCGACGAGAACCAATCCCGGATCGCCCGCGCGACCGTGGGGCCCACGCCTTCGAGCGCGGTGAGCTGCTCCTCGCTCGCCGCGGCGATCGCCTTGACCGACCCGAACTCGGTGGCGAGGAGGCGTGCGTTCGGCGGCCCGACGTGCCGGATGCCCAGCCCGACGAGGACCCGTGCGAGGCCGCGCTGCTTCGATGCCTCGATCGACGACAGCACGAGATCGGCCTTCTTGTCCGCGTAGAGGGGCAGCTCGAGGAGCTGCTCGCGAGTGATCGAATAGATGTCGCCGACGTCGCCGACGAGCCCCCGCTCCCAGAGGGCGATGATGGTCTTGTAGCCCAGCCCCTCGATGTCCATCGCCCCGCGCCCGGCGAAATGGAACAGCGACTCGATGCCCCGGGAGGGGCACGCCTCATTGGGACAACGCCATACCTTCTCGCCCTCGGGGCGCACGAGCGGGGTATCGCAGCGTGGGCAGGTCTCGGGCATCACGAAGGCCCGCTCTTCCCCAGTGCGCCGCGACGGCACCGAGGCAACCACCTCGGGGATCACCTCGCCGGCCCTCCGAACGAGCACCCAGTCGCCGACGAGGATGTCCTTGCGCGCGATCTCATCGGCGTTGTGGAGGGTGGCGAGCGAGACCCTCGCCCCCGAGAGGATGACGGGGTCGAGCACCGCGAACGGCGTCACGGCTCCCGTCCGACCGACGTTGACCCGGATGTCGAGCAGCCTTGTGGTCTTCTCCTCCGGCGGGAACTTGTAGGCGATCGCCCAGCGGGGGCCATGCGACGTGTAGCCGAGCTCCTCACGCTGGGCGAGCTGGTCGACCTTCACCACGACCCCGTCGACCTGCATGGCGACGGCATGACGCCGCTCCTCCCACTCGCGGCAGTAGCCGTACACCGCTTCGAGGTCGGCGAGCAGGCGGGACTCCGGCATGATCCGGAATCCGAGAGAGCCCAGGAATCCCATGAGCTCCGAGTGTCGGGGCGCCTTTGGCCCTCCCTCGATCACGCCGACGCCGTGACAGACGAGCGACAGCTTGCGCGAGGCGGTGACCTTGGGGTCCTTCTGGCGCAGCGACCCTGCCGCGGCGTTGCGGGGATTGGCGAAGACCCGCTGCCCGGAGTCGGCCAGCTCCTCGTTGAGCTCCCGGAACGCCCGGAGCGGCATGAAGACCTCGCCCCGCACCTCGAGGACGGAAGGAACGCTCGAGCCGCGCAGGCGCAGGGGCACCTCGTTGATCGTCTTGATGTTGACCGTGATGTCCTCGCCCACCCTTCCGTCGCCGCGGGTGGCGCCCGAGACCAGCCTCCCGTCCTCGTAGAGGAGGTTGACCGCCGCCCCGTCGACCTTCAGCTCGCAGTAGAAGTCGGCCACCGCTCCGAGGATGCGCTCGGCGCGCTTCCCCCAGGCCACGAGCTCGTCGAAGTCGAAGGCGTTGTCGAGCGACCACATCGGGCTGCGATGCTGGGCCGGGGCGAACGGCTCCGAGGGAGGCGCACCGACCCGCTGCGTCGGCGAGTCGGGTGTGACCAGCTCGGGATGCGCCTCCTCCAGCGCGACGAGCTCGCGCACGAGCGCGTCGTACTCGGCATCGGAGACCGATGGGTCGTCGAGGACGTAGTAGCGGTGGGCGTGGTCGTCGATCGCCCGGCGGAGCTCCTCGGCGCGCTCGCCGACCTGGGCCGGATCGTGGTCAGTCATCCTGGCGGCGGGCCGATCTCCTTCGGGTTTGTCGGGGAGCAGCCGAGCGGTCGCCTCCTACGATATTTCGTTGCCTCGCGACCGACTCCCCCGCTTTTCTGGGCCCCGGCGTGAAGATGCTGTTACCTTTCGGCCATGGCTCCGAATTCATAGGTGTGAGAGCTGCGGCGGAGGCATCTGAGCGACCGGCCCCGGAGTTCGCCGACGTCTACAAAGAGCGTCTGGCGCCGGTGTGGCGGTACGTCCGGTCCAGGATCCCCGACTACCACGAAGCCCAGGACGTGACGAGCGACGTCTTCGTCCGCGCCTGGCGGGGGTGGCCGCGCTTCGATCCCAGGCGGGGGGAGGTCGGCCCCTGGCTCTTCGGCATCGCCCACCGGGCGGTGGTCGACTGGCTGAGGAAGGAGGGCGGGGACCTCACAGCCCCGAGCGGGGAGGAGGCCTTCATGGACGGAGCCGGGGAGTCGCCCGAGGGGGCCGTGCTCAGGGAGGAGCTCCTGGTCGAGCTCGGCGTGGCGCTGCGATCGCTCAACGGCCGGGAGCGGGATGCGCTGGCCCTCCGGTTTGCGGCACGACTCAGGATGGCGGAGGTTGGGGAGGTCCTGGGCGCCTCCACCGGGGCCGCGAAGATGATCGTCTCCCGCGCCGTCGCCAGGCTGGCGGAGGCGATGTCCCGACGGCCACGCACGGACGTTGAGCAGTCCCCCGTCGTCCTCGACGACGTCATCGAAGACGTCCTCGAGAGGGCCCATCCGGCCATCTCCGGCGACCGGCTCCGGGAGCTGCTCTACCACCTCGCCGTGGTCCATCAGCCCCCGATGCCTCCCGAGCTCCATCGCCGGGTGGCGTGGTGCGTGGAGTGCGACTCGACCAAGGAGCGCAAGCGACACGAGGCCCGACGCGCAGGCGACACGAAGCTCGGAGACCGAAAAGAAGGATTCGTCATGAGGGGTGTGCTCGCCAGGCTGGGGTTTCCCTCTCCGAGCGCGGTGGGATGGTCGGCGGCGATGTCGCCGATCTGCATCGGGTGCACGGTTCAGGCGGCGTTGGCGCCGTTGACTGCTCTGGGGGTGGGGCTGGGGGTGCTCTTCCCGCTCCACGTGATCTCCCTGGTGACTGCGCCGGTTGTCCTCTTCCTGGTCTGGCGGCGCTACCGGCGCCACCGCGACCGGGTCAGCCTGTGGGTGGCAGCCGCCGGAGCGATGCTGGTGGCGACGCACCTCATCACCCACTTCGTCGCCGACGGATCGGCGGTCTTCACCGTGTCGGACCGGGTTGGAGCCGCTCTGCTCGTCGCGGCGACCCTCCTCGACTGGAGAGCGATGCGGCGCTGGATGAGCCGTCAGCGCCGGGGAGTCAAGCTGCTCCAGATCGAGGCTGCCGTCCCCTAGCCTAGCCCAGCTCGAAGTGCCGAAGTTGGTGCGAATGAGTCAAGTTTTGGGAGACCGACCGGGGCGACCTCGAGTTGGGCCCGGCAGGCGCCGAACGGAGTGAGGCGCTGCCGGCATAGAGGACTGCCGGCGAAGCCTCGGCTCGCCCAGCGAGGCCCGGCAGGCACCGAGCGAAGCGAGGCCCTGCCGGCATAGAGGACTGCCGGCGAAGCCGGCCCCATGCCTTTCCAACCTGTACCGGGGAGCGAAGCGACCCGGCAGCCAACACTCGAAAGGAGCACCCTCCCATGAGGCAGATCGCGATGGAAACCTCGACCGGCAGGCCTGCCGACGATGCGGCGGCGGGCATCACCTGGCGGAGACTCCTGGGGATGGCCGCGGCCCTCGACCTCGCGCTGATCGTTGCCGGCAACCTGCTCTTCGGGCCCGATCCCGCGTTCCTGGCGCTCGGGGGGCTGTTCCTCCTCGGCTGGCTGCTCCTCCGGCGGAGGGGGAGGACCGGCGTCGTCGTAGCCGGCCTGCCCGCCCTGGTCATCTCGGTCATGTTCGGAGCGGTGGCTCCCTTCCTCGTAACCAACCCGCTCGCCATCTTCGACCGCGAGGGTGGGCTCTTCCTGGGCCTGCTCGTCGCTGCCTTCGTCGGGGTGATCTCGGCGGTGGGGGCGCTGCTCGAAGCTCGGGCGCCGGCGCCCGGTCCGCGCCGTGCCCCTTCGATCGTTGGCGGCATCGCCGCCGGGGTGCTCGTGGCCCTCGTCGCCGCAGGCGGAATCGCCCGCCTCGGCTTCCGCGCCGCGGACGCCCGCCCCGGCGACCTGAGCATCGTGATGAAGGACGTCGGGTTCTCGGCGCGATCTCTGGACGCGACCGGCGGCGACGTGATCGTGCACGTCGCGAACCGCGATCCCACGATCCACACCTTCACCATCGACGGGGTGGTGAACGCCACCGTCCCGGCCCAGAGCCAGGGCAGGGTAATCGTTCGGGCCGCCCCGGGCACCTACCGCTACTACTGCGCGGTCCCAGGCCACGCCGCCACGATGCACGGCACGCTCACCATCCCGGGGTGAGCTTCTGATCAGGGGGTTGCCCAGGCCCTCTCCCCAGCGGCCGCCGACGTGACTCACTCGGTCGCTCCTGGCCGGCGGGGGGTGACTCGGCGACCGTTGGCGCCTGGGCTCCCTGGGCTCCCCGCGCCCCGAGGCGCGGATCGGATCAGCGACTGCCGGAGGCGCGGGCGAGGGCTCCGGTCAGCTCGAGGCTTCCCCACACCGCCACGGTCTCGTCGATCAGCAGCAAGGCCCCGCGGACGCCGGCAATCCCGCGCACCCGTTCGATTGCCCGGTCGATCTGCTCGCGTCGCACCATCGCCATCCCCATGGCGCTGGCGGCGGCATCGGCCAACGCGCCGTGCTCGGCCAGCACCGCCACGGCCCGGGCATAGCCGACGGCGGGATGGATCCGGGACCTGATCGTCGAGGCGTAGAACGCGTAGGGCCGGCGCGATGCCACCCGGACGCCGATGCCGGATGGGGCCACCGTCGACGGAAGCTCGACGAGGAACCGGCGCGGCTCGGAACCGATGGCGAACGTGTCGCCTTCGGTGGAGATCGCGACCGGAGTGCCTGCCGCGGCGAGGTCGCGGGCAATCGCCTCGGCGAGGGCGCCCGGCAGGGCGACCATCGGCGCGGTTCCCAGCGCCTTGGATGCGCCGGACATCGCCTCGACGACCGGCGGCAACGGTCCCTCGACGTCGACCGGGACGAACGCGTCGACGAAGGCCGGGTGCGCCGCGAGGAAGCCGGCCACCTGCTCCCAGTGCCCCTGCGCGGCTCGGAGCGCCTCCACTCGGCGCTCCTCGGCGATGTGGATCTCCAGCAGGAGGTCGCCCACCGCGATCTCGAACGTCACCAGGCCGCGGGGCCCCCGTCGGGCAGGCACGGAAGGGGGCTCTGGTCCAAGCACCCGGACGGCGGCCGGCGCCCGCCCCTCCCTCACCGCACGGTGGCGATCGTGCCCCCGCCCAGGACCTCGTCGCCGTCGTAGAAGACGGCTGCCTGACCGGGTGCCGGGGTCCGCTGGGGCTCGTCGAAGCGCACCGTCCAACCGTCGCCGCGGCGCTCGGCCAATGCGGGCGCCTCGGGCCCGCGGTACCTGGTCATGACCGAGGCGGCGACGCGGTCGGGGGCCGCCCCGGACACAAACGAGACCTCCTCGAGGTCGAGCTCTCGGGCGCTCATCGCCAGGGGGGGCGCGACGATCACGGCGTTCTCGGCGGGCCGCACCTCGTGGACGAAGACCGGCGCTCCCACCGCCACGCCGAGCCCGCGCCGCTGACCGACGGTGTAGTGGGCGTAGCCTCGGTGGGTGCCGATGCGCCGCCCCGCCAGGTCGAGCACCGGGCCGGGTCGCGAGCCCTGAGGCACGGCCTCCTCGAGGAAGGCATGGCTGTCACCGGAGGGAACGAAACAGATCTCCTGGCTGTCGGGCTTGTGGGCGGTGCGCAGCCCAAGCTCGGCTGCGATCCGGCGGATCTCCTCCTTGCGGTACTCGCCAACGGGGAAACGTACGGCGGAGAGCTCCGGCTGGCCGAGCATGTAGAGGACGTACGACTGGTCCTTGCCGGGGTCGCGTCCCCGCAGCATCCGCAACCGTCCGTCCTGCTCCGCCATGCGGGCGTAGTGGCCGGTCGCGAGCACATCCGCTCCGAAGGCTCTGGCCCGCGTGAGAAGCGCGTCGAACTTGACGGACCGGTTGCAGGTTACGCAAGGGTTGGGCGTGCGCCCGGCGCGGTAGCCGGCCACAAACGAGTCGATCACCGTGCGCGAGAAGTGCTCGGCGAAGTTGAAGACGTAGAAGGGGATGTCGAGCACCTGCGCCACGCGACGTGCGTCCTCGGCTGCGTCGAGCGAGCAGCATCCACTCTCGTTGTTCGCCGCCGCGCCGGCCCAGAGCTTCAGCATGATGCCGGTGACGTCGTAGCCGTCGTCCTTCATCAGGGCTGCGGCGACGGATGAGTCGACGCCGCCGGACATGGCGACCACCGCTCGGCGGCCCATCGGGCTACCGGCGGCCGGCGGAGACGGGGGCGATCGAGCGCAGGCGCCCCACAATCGGGGGTAGCGCCTCGAGCAGCGCGTCGACGTCCTCCCCGGTGCTCGCAGGCCCGAGCGACAGCCGCAGCGATCCGAGCGCCCGCTCGGGAGGGACGCCCATGGCCGTCAGCACGTGCGATGGGTCGAGGGAACCGGACGTGCACGCCGAGCCGCTCGACGCGGCGATCCCCTGCGCGTCGAGCATCAGCAGCAAGGACTCCCCCTCGATGCCATCGATCGACAGGTTGACGAGCCCCGGGATGCGCGGCCCCCTCGCGCAGTTGACGTGGACCCGATCGATCGAGGCGAGGATGCCGTCCTGCAGCCGGTCGCGCAGTGCGGCGAGGCGCGGTGTCTCAGCCCCCACGTCTCGCGCGGCGATCTCGGCCGCGACCGAGAAACCGAGGATCCCGGCCACGTTCGGCGTCCCCGACCGCAGGTCGCGCTCCTGGCCCCCACCGTGCAGGATCGCCTCGACCGGCGTCTTCCGCTTGATGTAGAGGGCACCGACGCCCTTCGGGCCGCCGATCTTGTGTGCGGCGAACGCGGCGCAATCGACCCCGAGCCGCTTCACGTCGACCGGGATCTTTCCGAGCCCCTGGACGGCGTCGGTGTGGACGAGCGCCCTCGACCGCTGGCGGACGATCCGCACCGCTTCGGCCACGGGCTCGATCGCACCGATCTCGTTGTTGACGAGCATGATCGACACCAGGATGGTCTCCGGGCTCAGGGCGGCTTCGAGAGCCCCGAGATCGACCAGCCCGTCCGCATCGACCGGGAGATGCGTGATGCGGAACCCCTGGCGCTCGAGCCACTCCGCCGAGTGCAGCACGGCGTGGTGCTCGACCGCGGTGGTGATGATGTGGGTGCCGCGGGCCCGGCTCCTGAAGGCGGCACCCTTCAGTGCCAGGTTGTCGGCCTCCGTGCCTCCGGCGGTGAAGACGATCTCGCCCGGCTCGGCCCCCACCGCCGCGGCGACGCGCTCGCGGGCCTCCTCGAGGGCCTTCTTCGAGTCGCGGCCGAGCCCGTACACACTCGACGGGTTGCCGAACAGGTCGCGCTGGGCTCCCGACATGGCGTCGAGAACGTCGGGGAGGACCGGCGTGGTTGCGGCGTAATCCAGGTAGCGCATCCGGAGGTCCATGATACGCGGCGGGGTAGCCGGATGGGGTTGTTCCCCGTCCTCGCAGGGACGTGGCGCGGCGGGGCGGGCTCAGTTGCTGCTCTCGTGCTCCCGTGGCGCCGAGGGCGGCGACATCAGGTGGTCCGGCGCGGCCGCCGCAGGAAGGTCGAGCAGGAACGTGGTCCCCTCCCCCTCGATGGATCGAACCCGGATCTCGCCATCCATCGCCTGCACGAGCGTGGCCGCAACCGCCAGGCCCAGGCCGGCACCGGTCGTCATCACAGGCCGCGCGGTGGCCCCCCGGTACAGCGGGCGGAAGACGTGGGGGAGATCAGCGGCGGGGATGCCCGGTCCGTCGTCGGTGACCTCGATGGCGATGCGATCCGACCGTCGGTACGCGCTCAGCTGGATACGCGACCGCTCGCCCCCGTGATGCACCGCATTCGAGACGAGGTTCGTCAGGGCCTGCACCAGCCGGTGTCGATCCGCCAGCACGTAGAGGTCCCCCACCACCTTCACCGAGGACGTCCGCTCGGCGAGGACGAGGCCGCGGAGCAGGGCCTCGCCGAGCGCCGTCTGCACCTGCACCGGCTCGCGGATCAGCGGCAGTCCCTCGTCGGCGCGCGCCAGCAGCAGCAGCTCGTCGACGATCATCTCGATACGGTCCAGCTCTTCCACCGAGACGGCCAGCGCCCGCCTGCCGTCGGGGTCACGGACGCTCTGCTCGAGCAGCTCGAGCTGCGTTCGAGTGACGGTGATCGGCTTTCCGAGCTCGTGCGAGGCGTCGGCGAGAAAGCGTCGCTGCACCCGGAAGCTCTCGTCGAGGCGCTCCAGCATGCGGTTGAACGCCGTGGCGAGACGGCCGACCTCGTCATCGGGGCCGTCGCGCGGGATGCGCTGGGTCGCGTCGCTCGCGGCGTGGATCCGATCGATCTCGTCCGATACTCGGGCGAGGGGGCGCAGGGTCCGACGGATGCTGTAGAGCGCGGCTCCGGTGGCGAAGAGGAGCCCGAGCGCGCTCGCCCAGAGCAGCCGCGCGGTGAGATCCCCCAGCGTCGCCTCGAGCTTTGACGGCGAGGCGATCGCCACGAACGTCCCAACGGTCCGCCCGCCGATCTCGATGGGCACGGTCAGCGCCCGGACTGAGACCTCCTGGCCGCGCAGCGTCCACCACCGGCGCTCACCCGTCGACACGAGCTGGCGGCCGCGCGGCACCCGCGAGATGTCGAGCCCCGCGGCGGTCACCGTCTCCCCGGCGTCGGGGGTGGCGATCCGCACCGCCAGGCCCTCGTGATCCGGGAGTGCCTGGGCATCGAGCCACCGCCGAGCCTCCCGGGAAAACGCATCCGTCGTCGGCGAGCCCGCGGCGGGCCCCTCCGCAAACGCGGAAGCGAGCGATCGCAACCGGTCATCGGTCTCGCGCACCAGGTGGATCCGGGTCACGCTGCTGACGATCCCGGCAACCAGGAGCAGGGTCGAGGCCATCAGCAAGGCGAAGACGCCGGTGAGCCGGATGGAGAGGGCAGGAGGACGGCGGAAGGGAGGTCCGAACCGGCGAGCCCGCGACCGGGGGGTAGGTGGGCGGTTCGCCGTCGTATGACGCTTCCTCACGTTGTTTCTCCCCAGTGCCGCCGGGTACTCCTCGTTGCTCCCCGCTTTCCCAGGAGGAGAACCCCCGAAGAGGGGCGAAGCTCGCTCCTCCTGGCGGAGCCTCGGCCCCCCGAGGGGATCAGTCTAGCGAGGCAAGCGTTGGGGGGAACCCCAACGATGAGCGCACGCGCCTGCCGGCGATGCCGTCACGCCCCCCGCCTGCGCCGCAGCTCCTCGGTGAGCCTCGGCACCACCTCGAACAGATCCCCGACGACGCCGAAGTCGACCAACCCGAAAATCGGCGCCTCGGGATCCTTGTTGATTGCGACGATCGTCTTCGACGTCTGCATGCCGGCCCGGTGCTGGATGGCGCCGGAGATGCCCACCGCGATGTATAGCTGCGGTGAGACGGTCTTGCCGGTCTGGCCCACCTGCTGGGCATGCGGGTACCAGCCGGCGTCGACGGCGGCCCTCGACGCCCCGACGGCGCCTCCCAGCGCGTCGGCCAGCGCCTCGACCAGCGCGAAGTTCGAGGGATCGCGGAGCCCGCGCCCTCCCGAGACGATCACCGGCGCCTGGTCGACCGGTGGACGCCCGGCGGCCTCGGGCGTCACCCGCTCCTTGACGACGACGCGTCGCGCTCGATCCGGCAGGTCCACGTCGTGGCGTTCCTCCTCCATCCCGCCGGGCGGCGCCGCCTGATCCGCGGCGACCGCGTTCGGCTTCATGCAGATCAGGTAGGGGCCGGCGGTGAGGGTCTTCTGCACGGTCACCGACCCCCCGAAGGCGGCATGGGTCGCAACCGGCACCGCACCCTCATCGACCTCGAGGGCGATCACGTCGGAGAGGACCCCTGCCCCCACCCGAGCGGCGACCGCGGCCGCGACCTCCTTGCCGGAGGGGACGCTGGGGAAGAGGACGCCCCACGGCCGGCGCTCCTCGACGAGACGCGCCAGCACGTCGACCAGGGCGCCGCTCTGGTACCGGGCGAACGCGTCGGACTCCGCCACGATCGCACGCTGCGCTCCATGTGCGGCGATTCCCGAACGGAGCGCCTCCCAGCCCGTCCCGCAATAGACCGACACCGGCACGCCACCGGCCGCCGTGGCGAGGCCCCGCGCCGCGGTGAGCAGCTGATGGGTGACCTTCGGGCCCGGCCCCCCCTCGCCGTCGACGAATACCCAGACGTCGCCCATCGGGATCAGACGAACTTCTGACTCTGGAGGAAGTCGGCCAGCTTGAGGTGGGCATCTCCCCCGCTGTTGTCGACGATGATCCGCTGGCGGGCGCTCGAGCGCGTCCCGAACGAGAGCACCTTCGTCAGTGAGCCGCTTGCGCCGATCCGGGCGGGGTCGATCCCCGCGTTCGCCAGGGTCAGGCTCTCCACCGGACGGTTCTTGGCGGCCATGATGCCTTTGAACGAGGGATAGCGGGGCTCGTTGGCCCCCCACCGGACACCGAGCAGGACCGGAAGCTGCGCCTCGAGCACGACCTCCCCGCGATCGGTCTCGCGGCGGGCCGTGACCGTCGTGTCCACGACCTCGACGCCACGAACGAACAGCAGCGCCGGAAGGTCGAGGAGCTCGGCGAGCGCCGGGGGGACCAACGACGTGCGGGCATCGGTCGACTCGGCCCCACACACCACCAGGTCGTGGGGCTCCCGCCGAAGCACCTGGGCCAGCGCGTAAGCCACCGCGAGCGCGTCCGAGCCGTGCAGCGCGTCGTCCTGGAGGTGAACCGCACGGTCGCAGCCCATCGAGAGCGCCTTGCGAATGGCCTGGGCGCGTGCCGCCTCGGGGCCGGCGCAGACCACCGTGACCTCGCCGCCGTGACGTTCCCTCAGCCGGAGAGCCTCCTCGACCGCCACCTCGTCGACCGGGTTCAGGATCGACTCCACGGAATCTCGGTCGAGCGTGAAGTCGGCGGGGTCGAGCCGTTTGTCGGCGGCCGTGTCGGGGACGCGCTTGACGCACACCGCAATGCGCAGGGGCATGTCGGGTCGGCTCCTGTTCAGACCTGGTACGGGCCAGCTTAGCGGCCGCGCCCCGCGTACCTCAGGCGCCGGGCGGCGGGTTTCTCGCTCGGCGCTTCTCAACGAAGGTCTGCGATGCGGTGCGCCACTCGTCGGTGTCGAAGAGCGGGAGGAACTCGGCCGTCTCCATCTCCAGGGCTTGCGCGAGGGGGAGGTCGAACCCGCGATCGATCGCTCGCTTCGCGCCGCGGATCGCGGGGCGCGAGGCGCCCGCGTACCTTCGGGCGGCGCGCAGCGCAGCATCGAGCACCTCGCCGGCGGGGTGCAGCTCGTCGACCAACCCGATCGACGCCGCCTCGGGAGCCGGCAGGATCCTGCCGCTCAAGATCAGGTCCTTGGCGCGCCCCGGCCCGACGAGGCGCGGCAGGCGCTGCGTTCCCCCCGCTCCGGGGATCAGGCCGAGAAGCACCTCGGGCTGGCCGACCCGAGCGGACTCGGCGGCGAACCGGAAGTCTGCCGCCAGCGCGAGCTCGCAGCCGCCTCCGACGGCATATCCGCACATCGCCGCGATCGTCACCATGGGGAGCTCGGCGACGGTCCGGAACGCCGCCTGGATCGAATCGGCAAAGGCGAGCAGCTCCTCGGCCGGCAGTGACCGAAGCTCGGCGATGTCGGCGCCGGCCGAGAACACCCGCTCACCGCCCCAGATGACCGCCGCGCCGGCACCAGAGGCAACCGTCTCGGCAGCGACGGCGGCGAGCTCCGCGATGACCGACCGGGAGAGAGCGTTGACGGGCGGACGGTCGATGCGGATGATTGCCACCTGCTCCGAGACCTCGAGTCGAACCGCCTCCGCCATGCCCCCTCCCCTCCTTCCGCCGGTACGACCCTATGATGCGGGCGTGCCTGCCCCGCTCGCCGCGCTCCACCGCCGACTAAGGCAACTCGAGCCAGGCTCGCTGATGCCGGGCGACGCGCCGGCCGCCGTGCTGGTGCCGTTTGTCGAAACGGAGGACGGACCCTCGCTGATCTTCACGCGCCGCAGCGAGGACCTGCCGAGCCACGGCGGGGAGATCTCCTTCCCGGGCGGAGGGGTGCGGGCAGACGAGGAGTCGCGCAGCGCCGCTCTGCGCGAGGCGCAGGAGGAGCTGGGGATCGATCCCCAGTACGTCACCGTGCTCGGGGCCCTCCCGCGACGGTCGACGTTCGTGAGCGGGTTCACAATCGCGCCCTGGGTCGGGCTCCTCCGGGACGCGCGGCTCGACCCCAATCCTCGGGAGATCGCCGAGGTGATCGTTCTTCCACTCCGCACGCTGACCGCCCCGGGCGTCCGGCGCGAACAGCGGATCATCCGAGGCGGCGAGCTTCGTACCAACCCGGCCTACGATGCCGGGGGACACACCATCTGGGGTGCGACGGGGCGCATCCTCGCCGACCTGCTCGACCTCATCGCGGAGGGTTCGTGAGACGGGGGGGCCGGGGGGCGGCAGCCCTGCGGAGCGCAGCGGAGCAGGATGGGCGGTTGCACTCCCCCGGCGACGAGGTCCGGTCCTGTCGGACCGTTCCTCGTCGGGACAGACGACAGGTCTGCGGGCGGCGCCGGTGGGCGGCCCTCATCGCCATCGCACCCATCGCGGTGGCGCTCAGCGCTCCCCCGGCGAACGCGGCGGTGGCCACCGTCACGATCCGTGACAACCGCTTCGACCCCAAGGAGATCACCATCCGGCCAGGCGACAGCGTCGAGTGGGTGCACTCCGGGCAGAACCTTCACACCGTGACCGCGGACGACGCCTCTTTCGACTCGAGCCCCCTCTGCCTCGTGCCGCTCCTCGGCAACTGTCTGTCCAACGGCCAGTCGTATCGGATCACATTCCCGACGGTGGGCAGCACCTCCTATTACTGCAAGATCCACGGCGGTGTCGGCGGTCAGGGAATGTCCGGGGTGATCGTGGTCGCAGTGCCGGCGGCCCCCTCTCCGAGCCCCAGCCCGACCGTGCGGCGGACGCCGCTGCCGACGCTCTCACCGACGCCCTCGCGCTCTCCGTCGCCCTCGCCGTCGCCCTCCTTGTCGCCCTCACCTCTGCTCGTTCCCAGTCTGTCGCCCTCGCCGGCGCTGCTGCCTCCGCCCACGCCCTCGCCGTCACCGAGCCTCTCGCCCACCTCGCCGCGGGAAGGTAGCTCCTCCGGACCCCCGGTGATCGCCGCCGTCGGGCTCGTGATTGCGGTCGCCAGTGCTGTCGGCCTGTGGTGGCTCCGGCGGCGGGTGAGGGCGTGAGGCGAGCCGTCGTCCTCGCCGCGCTGGCCGCCTTGATGCTGGTCGTGACACTCCCTGCGGCCGTCGCCTCGCCGGTGGCTACCCAGAACCCGGCATCGCCCAGCCCCTCCGTCCCGACCCTGCCCCCGGGGGCTCGCACCCCCGGCCAGCGGCAACCGCTGGTCGGCGCGCTCGCGGTGGTGGCGCTGCTAGTGGCTGCGGGAGCGGGGGTGTGGATCTACGGGCAGATCCGCAAGGGCCTCTGACCCCGCAGGCGGGTCGTCCGTGGGCTGGTCTCTTCGGTGCGGTGAGCGGGAGTTCGTCGATTCGGCCGGCGCGCCTCCTCGGTTTCAACCGGTTGGCGACCGCGTCCGCGACGCCTCGGATGTGCGCGTCTGACCACTCGCAGCTCGATCCGGCATCGGGTGGGCGCGCCGATCCTTCGCGGAGCTTGCTTGCCGGCTTGCTCCGTGGCCGCGACGGGAGAGAATGGATCTGCCAACCCCGCCGATCTCGGAGGAGTCTGATGACGACCAAGTCGCCCTTGTGCGAGGTTTGCTCCCAACCCATGCCACCCGATGCGAAGGTGGTGAAGGTCGGAGCGTGTGAGTTCCCGTTCTACGTCCACGACCATTGCAAGGACCAGATGAGCGAGGTGGCGGGCTTCGTGACCGAGCTGTGCAGCCTCGCCGACGAGCAGCCCGAAGGCCTCCTGTATCTGGGCTCGTGGGATGCGTCGGTCCACACCGGAACAACCGCCGCCGAGGACAGCCATGGGCAGGGCTGAGCAGCTCGCCGCCTACGTGGCCGGCGGCATGATCGAGGACGATGCGAGCCTGAGCGTCCAGGAGGATGCGCTGATCGTCGACGGGTGGTGGCCGGCGGCGGTCCGCCTCGGCCGCAACACCCACCTCGTCCGGCTCGACCAGGATGGTCCCGAGCTCGACTTGCCCGAGCAGTTGGCGAGTGCCCTCGCCGCGGCCGGATTGACGCGACTCGAAGGCGACTGGCCCCTGATCGAGGCGATCACCCTTCAGCGCCTGGGGCTGCTCGGTGCGCAGTGGGACGTGTGGGCGCCCAGCCAGACCGAGGCCGAAGCTGCGATCGGCGAGGGCGCCGCCGGCGAAGGAGCGCTCCCATCGATGCCCGACCCGATGCAGGCCGCCGAGGCGCTGACCTTCGCCTCCCGCGGAGCCGAGCGCGCCCGGCCCTGGGACCGGCCGGACGACGATGAGGCCGGCACGCCGGAGGCAGAGCCGGGCACACAACCCTGAAGCACGTCCCCCGGGCGGCGGGGTGGCGCGGGATCAGAAGCTCGGCGACTCTCGGTAGGTGCCGAACGGCCCCCGCAGCGCGCCGACCATCTCGCCGAGCGTGCATCCGGCGCGCGAACACTCGACAAGCGCCCAGATCAGGTTCCCGTCGCTCTCGGCTACACGGGCCAGCTCCTCGAGCGAACCCCTCACCCGGTCCGGGTCCCGGTCGGCCTTCCGAGCCTGCAACTCCTTGACCTGCCGGCGCTCGGTCTCGGGGCCTATGACGAGGGTCTTGATCTCGCCCTCGCGGGCGGGGCGGGCGAAACGGTTCACCCCCACCACGATCTTGCGACCCCGGTCGACGAGGTTCTGATAGCGGTAGGCGGCGTCGGCGATCTCAGCCTGGAAGTAGCCCGCTTCGATCCCGGCCAGCATTCCGTCCAGGATCGACCCGCCTCCCATCTCGCCGATGCGCTCGAAGTACCGCTCCGCCGCCTCCTCCGTCTTGTGCGTGAGCGACTCCACGAACCACGACCCGCCCAAGGGGTCGGCCACGTTTGCCACGCCGGTCTCGTAGGCCACGATCTGCTGGGTTCGGAGGGCGATCTCCGCGGCGTCCTCCGTCGGCAGCGCGAGCACCTCGTCGAGTGAGTTGGTGTGGAGCGACTGCGTCCCTCCGAGCACCGCGGCAAGCGCCTCGTAGGCGGTCCGCACCACGTTGTTGTAGGGCTGCTGCGCGGTGAGGGAGCAGCCGGCGGTCTGGGTGTGAAACCGCAGCTTCAGCGACCGCTCCTCGGCGCACCCGTAGCGTTCCCGCATCCATTGCGACCAGATGCGGCGCGCAGCACGGAACTTGGCGATCTCCTCGAAGAAGTCGATGTGCGAATTGAAGAAGAAGGAGAGGCGGGACGCCACGTCGTCGGCGCTCATCCCGTGGCGCTGCCCCAGCTCGACGTGGGCGAACCCGGAGGCCAGCGTGAAGGCAAGCTCCTGGACTGCGCTCGAACCCGCCTCGCGGATGTGGTAGCCGGAGATCGAGAGCGGATGGTACTGGGGAACCTCGTCGCGGCAGAACCGCATAAGATCGGCGGTCATCCGCAGATGCGGCTGCGGGGGGTAGATCCACTCCTTCTGGGCGATGTACTCCTTGAGGATGTCGGTCTGCAGGGTCCCGTCGAGGTCCTTCCAGGCCACCCCCTGCCGCTCTGCGACCACGAGCCACATCGCGAAGAGCATCGGGGCGGGGCCCGAGATCGTCATCGACGTGGTGATCTCCCCCAGCGGGATCCCGTCGAAGAGCACCGCCATGTCGGCGACCGAATCGACCGCGACCCCGCATCGGCCGACCTCGCCCTCCGACAGCGGGTCGTCGGAGTCGCGCCCCATGAGCGTCGGCATGTCGAATGCCACCGACAGGCCGGTCTGGCCCTGGTCGAGGAGGAAACGATAGCGCCGGTTCGTCTCCTCGGCGGTGCCGTACCCCGAGAACTGGCGGAAGGTCCACAGCCTCCCCCGGTACATGGAGGGATGGATGCCGCGGGTGTAGGGGTAGAAGCCGGGCTCGCCGAGGTCGCGCTCGGGATCGAAGCCGTCCAGATGCTCGGGCGCGTACCGCGGCTCGAGCGGCACCGACGAAACCGTGTCGAAATCGGCATCGCGGAGGGGGCGCCGTTCGAAGGCGTCGCGCCACCGGCGCTCCTCCTCAGGGTTCATAACCCAGTGTAGCCAGCAGCCTTCGCCCTGCCTCCCGCGGATCGAGCTCCCGGGCGGCAACCCGCTCGGCCAGCGACTCGAGCGTGTCCTGCCCCTCGAGCTCGACGCGCCGGCGAAGCGAGGCGGCGCATCGCCCGGCGATCTCCTGGGCAATGCGCCGCCTGCGCCGGGTACCGAGCTCGCCGCTGCGCTCCAGGTGGGCCCGGTGAGCCGCGATCGCCTCCCACAGGCTCTCCAGACCCGATCCTTCGGTGGCGACGGTCTCGATCAGAGGAGGCCGCCAGGGCGTGTGGGGTCCGAGGGCGATGCTTTGCTCCAGCTGGCGGACGGTCTCCCGCAGCCCCGGCCGATCGGCCTTGTTGATCGCGAAGACATCTGCGATCTCGAGCAGGCCGGCTTTCCACGTCTGCACCGCGTCGCCCCAGCCGGGGTTCACGACCACGACGGTGGTGTCGGCGCTGCCGGCGATCTCGACCTCGCCCTGCCCGACCCCGACGGTCTCGACCAGCACGACGTCGAAGCCGGCCGCGTCGAGGACTCGGATCGCATCGGGCGTCGCCAGCGAGAGCCCGCCGAGGTGCCCGCGCGAGGCCATCGAGCGGATGAACACGCCGGGATCGGTGGCGTGAGCCTGCATGCGCACGCGGTCGCCGAGGAGCGCGCCGCCGCTGAAGGGCGACGTGGGATCGACGGCCAGCACCCCGGCCCGCCTCCCCTGGGCGCGGATGCAGGCGATCAGCCCGTCGGTCAGTGTGGACTTGCCGGCCCCCGGCGCCCCGGTGACCCCGACGACGTACGCCCCGCCGGTGTTCGGGAAGAGCGCGCGGACCGCTTCGGGGACGCCGGGGTCTCCATCCTCGACCAGCGACAGGAGCCGGGCCAGGGCCACGCGGTCACCCGCGAGCGCACGATCGACCAGTGGGTGCGAAGCCTGGTCAGCGATTGCGGGCTCGGCGGGATTGGAGGAGCGTGAAGCGGACGTCGTGGACGGAGGAGGGATCAGGCCTCCACCGCCACCACACCTCGGACCTCGGGAACTGCCTCCCTGAGGATGCGCTCAACCCCGGCCCGGAGGGTGACCGGTGACATCGGGCAGCCGTCGCACGCCCCAAAGAGCCGGATCGTGACGACGCCGTCGGCCACCCCGACCAGCTCGATGTCCCCGCCATCTCGCCGGACCCCGGGACGGATCCTCTCCTCCAAGGCCAGGCGAACTGCCTCTTCCACGAAATCCAAGTGTAGCCCCCAGCGACGGGTGCGCGGACGGGTGGGCGGACAATCATCAGCGGAGTTCGTCGCCGAACTGCGTCGGGACTCGTCCGGCGAGGTTGACCAGCTCGTGGGCGGCATTGATGAAACGGACGATCGTGGACAAGTCCCCCTTCAGCTTGAGCTTGCCCTGCATCATCCCTTTGATCGGGTCGAGCTCCCCGCGGATCACCTGCTTCCACCGCCTGTAGGGAGCACGGATCAGGAACTTCGCCCGTTCCCCTTCCTCGGCCTCGACGTCGTAGCGGACCTCTCGGCACTTCCCATGCCACAGGTCGAGCCAGGCATAGACGTCCCGTGACAGCCCGGCATCCGGTTGCGCCTTGACCACGAGGGTGACGTCGCCCTCCCAGGCGGAAGCCGCCTCGGCATAGGCCCCCGAGGAGTTCACCTGCTCGCCGTACTCCCTGAACCACGCCTCGCTCGGGAAAAGCGGCATGGCGTCCTCCTCGGCCCCCCTCCGTGCCCGATCCTACGCCCGGGGCGGGGCCGATCAAGATGCAAACGTTTGTAACCGGCGGAGGAGGCGAGGAAAATACGCCAACGCATGGACGGGCGGGGGCGTCGGTGGCTCGTGTGGGGCGGCCTTGCCGCGGCCGTCGTCGTGTTGGCCGGCATCGGCGCCACGATGGCGTGGATCCGGGTCAATCCGAACCCCATGGTCGTGGTCGGCAAGGTGCCGCTCGAGCCGCCGGTCCTCCGGGTCGTCGACGACGCTCCCCAGCACCGCGAGCCGCCGCCGGTGGCCGACACGGTGGAAGGCGTCGCAGTCGGTGGCGGGGGCATCCCGAGGTTCTCCGGGGGGCCGCGGGTCCAAGGTCTCTGGCCACCGAACGGCCGACCTCCGGGCCCCGCCAGGCCGTTCACCGACGCCGTCGATGACTCCGCTGGG
This sequence comes from Actinomycetota bacterium, assembly GCA_050693875.1. Taxonomy (GTDB): domain Bacteria; phylum Actinomycetota; class CADDZG01; order JAHWKV01; family JBOGWP01; genus JBOGWP01. The sequence continues at coordinate 30,996 of JBOGWP010000131.1, read as the reverse complement.
CTGCAGTTCGTGCTCATCCTCGGAAGCGACGCCCGGGGCGGGAACCCGTCGAACGCCCGCTCCGATTCCATCCACGTCCTCGCGCTCGACCCGAAGGCGCGCCGGGGGACGGTCGTCGGCATCCCCCGAGACTCCTACGTGGACATTCCGGGCCACGGCAAGCGCAAGATCAACGAGGCCATGTCGCTCGGCGGGCCGGAGCTCGCGGTGCGCACGGTGCGGGATCTGACCGGCATGCCCATCACCTACTACCTCCTCACCGCGTTCGAGGGAGCCCGGGCGATCGTCAGCGACCTCGGGGGTGTCGACGCCTACGTTCCCTACGACATGAACGACCCCAACTCCGGCGCCTTCTTCCAGAAGGGATGGCACGCGATGGACGGCGAGAAGGCGCTCGCCTTCAGCCGCAACCGCCACATCCCCGGAGGAGACTTCGGCCGTTCCGAGAACCAGGGACGGCTCATGCTCGACGTGCTGAAGAAGCTGCGCGCCGAGACCGGGAACCGCGCCGATGTGGAGCGCTGGCTGCAGATCCTGGTCCGCTACACCCGGGTCAACATGCCCTTCAGCGACCTCCTCCGCCTCGGCGTGCTGGCCAGGGTGACTGCCGACTCGAACGTGACGAACGTGGTCGCCCCGGGCGGTAGCGGGAGGGCGGGCAGGGCGAGCGTCGTGCTCCTCAACCAGCACGCCTACGACCTCTTCCGCGACGTCGCCGCCGACGCGGTCGTGAACGGCAACTACGGCTCGGTCGGTCCTCCGCCGCCCCAGGGGGCCGAAGCAGGCGGCGGCGAGACGGCCCCTCCGACGGAGTCTCCGCCTGCATCCGCTCCGGAACCGACGCCGGAGCCGTCGCCGACGCAGCCGGGGATCCTCAACCTCCCCGGACTGCTTCCCCCACCGTGACTCCAGTCCTCCGATAATGATAATGGAGGGGGTGAGCGTGACCACTTCCTCCGCCGACTTCTTCCTGGAGCAGGCGAAGGACGAGCTGTTCGACACCGAGCTCTACGCGGCGCTGGCCAGGCGCGAGCGCGACGGGACCAACCGGCGGCTGCTCGAGTCGCTCGCAGCCCAGGAGCGGCGACACGCGCAGTTCTGGATCGACGCATCGGGACACACGGCCGATCGGCTGCACCCCAACCGGCTCCGACTGACGATCGCGCTCCTGGCATCGCGCGTCCTCGGACTCGCCTTCACGATCCGCCGGCTCGAGCGGGGCGAGGAGGCGACCATTGCCAGGTACCGCCAGATCCTCGACGAGGGCCGCCTGGACAGCGGCCGCTCGGAGGAGCTCCGCGAGATCCTCAAGGAGGAGGAGGAGCATGAGCGGGAGATGGAGCAGCGGGTCGGCGACGAGCGAGTCGCCTACCTCGGAGCGGCAGTGCTCGGACTCAACGACGCGCTCATCGAGCTGACCGGGGGCCTGACCGGCATGGTCTCGACCTTCTCGAATGCCCGCGTGATCGGGTTCGCCGCCCTGATGGTCGGCTTCGCCGCCTCGCTCTCGATGGCGGCGTCGAACTTCCTCTCAGAGGACGTCGCCCGCAACGACAGCAAGGGCCTGAAGCCGACGAAGGCCGCCTTGTACACCGGCGTCGCCTACATCCTGGTCGTGGCCGGGCTCGTCGCTCCCTTCTTCGTCGTCTCCCGGCCCGGCCCCGCGCTCGCGCTCACCTGGCTGGTGGGGCTGGCGATCGTCGCCGGTTTCTCCTACTACTCCGCGGTCCTGCTCGGCGCCTCGTTCCGTAAGCGCTTCCTCCAGATGCTCGGGCTGTTCATGGCGGTGGCGGTGTTGAGCTACGGCGTCGGCCGCCTGGTAAGCACCCTGTTCGGGATCTCGGTCTAGCGGGTCGCTTCGCTCCCCGGTACAGGCCAGAAAGGCAAGGGGCGGCCTCCGTCGGCTCTGGGCTCTCCGCGCGAATACCGCCAAATGCGGCGGTGGATGCGAGAAGAGTTTGTCGGAGGCGACTACCCCGCCGGTTGGACCCCTGCCCGCTCCACGCGCCCCACCCACGCGCCCAGCGATCGAAGCTTGCCGATCGGGTCTTCGTACCCCCGCTCGACATGGTGGATGTCGAGGATCTCGCTCCGCCCCTCGGCACCGGCCGCCGCCACCAGGAGGGCGGCCCCGCCGCGAAGGTCGTGCGCCGTCACCGGCGCCCCCTCGAGCCGGGGGACGCCGCGGACGACCGCGTGATGGCCCTCGACGTGAATGTTCGCCCCCATGCGGACCAACTCTGCCACGTGGAGAAAACGAGCCTCGAAGACGTTCTCAGTGACGATGCTGGTGCCCTCGGCGCACGCAAGGTAGGCCATCATCGGCGCCTGCAGATCGGTCGGGAACCCCGGATACGGCAGGGTGGCCACGTCCACGGCCACCGGCCGGTCGGCGGCTCGAACCGCCAGCCCCCGCGAGGTCGCGGTCCAGTGAGCCCCGCTTCGGGTGATCCGGTCGAGAAAGATCTCCATCTCGGCGTGCGCCGCTCCGACCAGCTCGGCCTCCCCCCCGCTGGCAAGGACCGCGAGGGCGTACGTCCCCGCTTCGATCGGGTCGGAGCGTGCCCGGTAGACCGTCGGCACCAGATCGTCGACGCCCTCGATCTCAATCGTCGCGGTGCCCGCCCCGTGAACCCTCGCGCCCATCTGGTTCAGGAAGCTCGCAAGGTCTTCGAGGTCCGGCTCGCGGGCGGCGTTCTCGATCACCGTCTTCCCCCGAGCTCGCACGGCGGCCGTGAGGATGTTCTCGGTCGCCCCACGGCTTGGGAACGGGAGCACGATGCGCGCGCCGGCCGGCCGGGAGCAGACACCCTCGAGGTACCCATGCTCGAAGTGGAACGAGACGCCGAGCTGCTCCAGGCCCCGCTCGTGCAGGTCGACGCTGCGGTTGCCGATGTTGCACCCGCCCGGCATCGCCACGCGGGCATGCCCCTGCCGAGCGAGCAGCGGACCGAGTACGTTGATCGAGGCGCGCATGCGCCGGACGAGGTCGTAGGGTGCTTCGGAGCCGAGCTCGCCCGAGGCGTCGATCGTGACCGCCTCGTCCTCGAACTCCACGGACGCGCCGAGGCGTCGCAGCACGTCCGCCATCGTGAAGACGTCGGCGATGCGCGGGATGTTGAACAGCACGGTCGCGCCTCGCGCCAGCAGCGAGGCCGCCATCAGCTTCAGGGCAGAGTTCTTGGCTCCCGAGATCCGGACCTCACCCGCGAGACGCCTGCCCCCATCGATGACGTAGCGGTCCACGGGTCGGGATGATACCCGGGGGAAGCCTGTCGACGGGCGCTCCAAGGCGACTTGGGCGAGTGGGGAGGTGCGGCATGATCGGGCGCTCCGGGCCGACAGCGGCTGCCGCGACCGCCGAGCCCACCACCGCCCCTACTGGGGAATCCCGGCGATCATCGCGCGGAGCCGTTCGAGCAGTCCCTCGGGGGCGGCATACTCCGGGTGGCTCCGGAAGACGCCGTGGAGCGATGGGCCCCCTCGATGGGGGCGTACTGCTTGCGCAGCCGCGGGTCGCTCAGCGCGCGGACCGGATGGGCGGTGTAGACGAGCCGGCCCGGTCGAGCAGTCCGGAGTGCACGGACCGACCGATCTGGAGGGCACACCGGCAGCCCGCCTCTTCGGAGACCAGGCCGCAGGTTCGCTCCATGAACGTTCGCATCCGCCCCCTTGCCCTCGAGAGCCGCTTCCGGAAGGCTGCCGGCTCGATCCCGAGCACCCGGCCCCCTTCCTCGCCGGTGAGGTCGATATGTCGTCGAGGATGAAGACCAGGCGCTGCTCCCGGTCGAGGCATGCCAGCATCATCTGCGTGCAGCCGAGCTTGACCTCTTCCTCCAGGATCCGTCGATCTCCATCCCTCGAAGCTGACGTGCTCCGGCTCCCCTCGCCCACGCTTCGCCGAGAGCAGGTGATCGGCGGCGACCCTCCACACCCAGGTCCTGAGACCGCTCCCGCCCCGGAAGGACCCCAGCCGGGTCACGACCTTGACGAGGATCTCCTGCGTGGCGTCCTCGGCATCGGCGGGGTGGCCCAGCATGCGCATGGCGAGGTTGTAGACGTCGTCCCTCGTTGCCCGGATGAGGTCCTCGCCGGCCCGAGGATCGCCCTCAAAGGCCCGTGCCGCGAGATTCAGATTCTCGAGCACGGCGGGCTCCGCGTTCATCCCACCGGCACCGCCGGACGGACCATCCCGAGCTGGCTCGCCATTCCGAGGGTGTCGTCGTTCACCCATCCCTCCACGATCTTGCCATCGCGCACCCGGTAGATGCCCATGCCACTGATCCGGAAGGCCCGGCCGGTTGCGGTCAGGCCCGCGAAGGCCTCCCCCATGTGGGTCCCGCCTGCGATCCACCGGCTTGCCACCAGGTCGTCCTCCCCCCCGACGGCGTCCTCGTCGAGATGGAAGTCCGGAAACGCGGCGTGAATCCCGGCGATCATCTGCTTGAAGGCCTCTCGATCGCGCACCGGCTCCCCCGGCGTGTAGGGGCTCCTGACGACGATGTCCTCGGCGATCAGCTCGTCAGCCCCTCGGCCCTCCCTCTGCTCACCACCTCACGGAGGTAGGCGGCGACCAGCGCTTTGTTTGCCTCGGACGTCGGTATCTCCCTTCGGCGGTGGGCCGGCGGATCCGGCCCGGCACAGTCACAGACGCCTGGGGGGTCTTGAGTGTGACCGAGGCGGTGGCTTCCGCTAGGCGAGGTGGCGGGCGAACCAGCCCAGCACGGCCTGCCACGCCTGGCTCGCCGCCTCGGCGTGGTAGCGCGGGCTGGTGTCGTTGAAGAAGGCGTGGTCGGCGCCGGCATAGGTCTTCGCCTCGTGGGGAAGGCCGGCCCGATCCAGAGCGGCGATCGCACCCTCGCGGGTGGCGTTCACCCGGGCGTCGAGCTCGCCGTAGATCGCAAGCACCGCAGCCCTCGAGCCTGAGAAGTCGGCGTCCTCCGGCGCGGGTCCGTAGAAGGGAACGGCCGCTGCGAGTCGGGGCTCACCCGAGGCGAGCAGCCGCCAGACCATCCCCCCGCCGAAGCAGAACCCGACCGCGGCGAGCTGGCGGCCGGGCACCCGGCGCTCCAGCTCGCGCAGCCCCGCCTTCATGTCGCTCACGAAGCGCTCCGGGTTCTCCGACGCCACGCGTCCGAGCGCCCCGGTCGCGGCAGCCGGGTCGCCGAGCGCCTCCGACCCTCCCTCCTCGGAGAGGAGATCGATGGCGAGCGCCGCGTAGCCGGCGGCTGCAAAACGCCCGGCGACGGAGCGGATGGGATCGGTCAGCCCGCGGTTCTCGTGGATGACGAGCACGGCACCCTTCGGGTCCGGCGCGTCCGCCCAGGCGCCCATGAGCGACCCGCGCTCACCGGGGAAGGTGACGGGCTGGGTCGGAAGCGCCTCGGCGGACCCGGTCGGGACGGGAGAGGGCGAGGAAGCCTGATCCGGGGTTCCGTCCCGGGCGTATGCCGCCAGCAGGTTCACCGCCGCCGCGGGCCCAAGGCCGAGCAGGGCCAGCCGTCGCAAGGCCTCACGCCGCGTTATATCGCCGTCGGCGTGGTCGACGGCCACTTCCTCGGCCAGGTACCTGTCGAGCTTCACCGCGCCACCTCATCTAGATCCGGCGGGGGCGGCCCCGCTTGGCCACCTGCGGCGAGGATATTGCCAACCCGCCTGCGGGCCATCTCCGCGTACTCGGGATTCAGCTCGATTCCGATGAACCGGCGGCCGAGCCGGAGGGCCACTGCCCCGCTCGTCCCCGATCCGAGGAAGGGGTCGAGCACGAGGTCGCCGGGCCGCGTCCCCAGTTCGATACACGGCTCGACGAGGGCCGGCGGGAAGGTGGCGAAGTGGGCCTCGCGGTAGGGCCGCGTATGCACCTCCCACACCGTGCGAAGGCGGCGGCCGTTGGGGCCTCGCACCGCATCCTCGTCGTATCGGTACCGCTCGCTCTTGCTGAGCAGGAACAGGTACTCATGGCTTCTCGTCGGGCGATCCCTGACGCTCTCCGGCTGGCAGTTGGGCTTGCTCCAGACGACGTCGGCCCGCAGGTACCAGCCCGCCTGCTGGAGGGCGAGGACCAGGCGCCATGGGACGCCGATGAGGTCCTTGGGCTTGAGCCCCGCCGGGGTCGGAGGGCGAACCGGCATCGCGCGGATCGGGTTCTTGCGGTCGGGGGCTCGCCACGTCCGTCCCCCCGATGTGTAGGAGTCGCCGACGTTCAGCCAGAGGGTTCCGTCGTCGCGCAGAACCCGCCGCACCTGCTCGAAGGCCGCCACCAGGTTCGCCAGATAGGCGTCGAGCGACGGCTCGAGGCCGATCTGCCCCTGGATCTCGTAGTCGCGCAGCGACCAGTAGGGTGGGGAGGTGACGCAGGCCTGCACAATCCCGGAGGGTAGCCCGGCCAGCAACCGGACGCAGTCGCCCACGACGATGGCGGACGCCGCCCTGCCGGCCACCACCGCCAGCGGACCCTCCGGTGCTCCGGCCTCGATGGACATCGGGCGTGATTCTGGCACCAGTCCCGCCTGATGTAGCGGAGCTCCAGGCCGATGCGTGCGGTCAGCCCTCGTGGTCCTCCGAGCCCTCGGCGAGGATGATGACCTTGTCGTCCTTCACGGTCATGAACCCGCCGGAGATCGAGAAGCGCTTCTCGCCGCCCCCGGACTCGCGGACCTTGACCTCGCTCTCGACGAGCTGCGCCAGGAGCGGGGCGTGGCCGGGCAGGATGCCGATCTCGCCGTCGACCGTACGCGCCAGCACGAAGCTCGCCTCGCCCGAGAAGAGCTCCTCGTCGGCCGAGGTGACATCGACCTCTAGCGCCACGAGGCCCCCCGTCATCGGTCCTCGAGCTCCTTCGCCTTCTCGAAGACCTGATCGATGCCGCCGACCATGTAGAAGGCCTGCTCCGGAAGGTTGTCGACCTCGCCCTCTACGATCATCTTGAAGCCGCGGATCGAGTCCTCGACCGGGGTGTACTCGCCCGAGATGCCGGTGAACTTCTCGGCGACGAACATCGGCTGGGCGAGGAACTTCTGGATCCTGCGGGCCCGGTAGACGCTGAGCTTGTCCTCCTCGGAGAGCTCGTCGATGCCGAGGATGGCGATGATGTCCTGCAGGTCCTTGTATCGCTGCAGGATCCGCTTCACCTCCTGCGCCACCGCGTAGTGCTCCTCGCCCACGTAGCGGGGGTCGAGGGCCCGTGAATACGCCGTCAGGGGGTCCACCGCGGGGAAGATGCCGAGCTCGAACACGCCCCGGGAGAGGGTGGTCGAGGCGTCGAGGTGGGTGAAGGTGTTGGCGGGAGCAGGGTCGGTGTAATCGTCGGCGGGGACGTAGACGGCCTGCATCGACGTGATAGACCGGCCTCGCGTCGAGGTGATGCGTTCCTGCAGCGCGCCCATCTCGTCGGACAGGGTGGGCTGGTAGCCCACTGCGGACGGCATCCGCCCGAGCAGGGTCGACACCTCGGACCCGGCCTGCGTGAACCGGAAGATGTTGTCGACGAACACGAGCACGTCCTTGCGCTCGACGTCCCGGAAGTACTCGGCGACAGTCAGAGCCGAAAGCCCGACGCGGAGCCGCACGCCGGGAGGCTCGTCCATCTGCCCGAAGATCAGGCAGGCCTTCTCGACGACGCCGGACTCGTTCATCTCGAGCCATAGGTCGTTGCCCTCGCGGGTGCGCTCGCCCACGCCGGCGAAGATCGACACGCCGCCGTGCTCCTTGGCGACCCGGTAGATCATCTCCTGGATCAGCACGGTCTTGCCGACTCCCGCGCCGCCGAAGAGGCCGATTTTGCCGCCTCGCACATAGGGGTGGAGCAGGTCGATCACCTTGATTCCGGTCTCGAGGGTCTCGGTCTTGGGCTCGAGGTCCTCGAAGCGCGGAGGGTCGCGGTGGATCGGCCACCGCTCGGCGGCGTCGATGCTGTCCTCCTCGACGTCGAGTGGCCGCCCGAGCACGTTGAACACATGCCCGAGCACCCCGGGCCCCACCGGCATGGTGATGGCCGTCCCGGTGTCGACGACCTTCGTCCCGCGCGTGATTCCGTCCGCAGGCTGCATGCAGATCGCACGGACGACCGAGTGACCGATGTGCTGAGCGACCTCGGCGGTCAGCTTCAGCGTCTCGCCCCCGAGCGTCCGCTCGAAGGTGAGCGCGTTGTTGATCTCGGGGAGAGCGTCGGGCGGGAACTCGACGTCGATAACGGGCCCGATCACCTGGACGATCCGGCCCGTCGTCTTGGCCTCGTCCTTCGAAGCTTGAGACCGGCCTGCTGCCTGCTCCTCGGTGATGGCCATCCTGCTCCTTCTCCTTTCGGAACCCGGGCTAGCGGGACGCTCCGGCACCCGAGCGGAGGGCTTCGGCGCCTCCGACGATGTCGGCGATCTCCGTGGTGATCTCGGACTGGCGCGCCCGGTTCTTGTCCCGGCGCAGCACCTTCAGCAACTCCGAGGCGTTGTCGGTGGCGGACTTCATGGCCCGCCGGCGTGCGGCGTGCTCCGACGCCGAAGACTCGAGCAGCGCAGCGTAGACCCTGGTCTCCACGTAGCGTGGGAGGAGGGCATCGAGCAGCTCCTCGGGCTCCGGCTCGAAGTCGAAGAGAGCCCGCGGTCCCTCCTTCTTCTCCTCCGTTCCTCCGGGACGCGGCACCGGCAGGATCTGCGCGGCCCGAGCCCGCTGGAGGAAGGTCGAGACGAACTCCGTGTAGCCCAGGATCACCTTGTCGAGCTCACCCTCCACGTACTGGCGGATGATCTCCCCGGCGATCTCCTTGGCATGGTCGAGCGTCGGGTGGTCGGACATGCCCTGGTGCTGCGCCGCCAGCGGGACCTGGCGAAACTTGTAGAAGCCGATCCCCTTGCGGCCGACGGCGCGAACCTGCACCATCCGTCCCTGATCCGTCTCGCGTCGCCGGGCTCGCTCGGCCTCGCGCAGCACGTTCGAGTTGTAGGCCCCGCAGAGCCCCCGGTCCGAGGTGATCACGACAAGCCCGACGTTGGTGATCTGCTCGCGCTCGGTGAGCAGCGGCGAGCCGCGGACCTCTCCGGCCAGCATCGCGATCATGTCGTTGAGCGCCTTCGCGAACGGCCGGCTGCGCCGCGCCCGCGCCTGGGCGCGCACGATCCGGCTGGCGGCGATGAGCTCCATCGCCTTCGTGATCTGCTGGGTCGATTGGACGGATCGTTCCCGCCGCCGCAGCTCTCGGACCTTGGCCCCCATGCGCGTCTACTCCTGCGAGGCCCCGGCGCCGGCCGGCTCGCCCTTGCCCACTGCCTTCTTCTCGTCGCCCGGCTCGCTCGGCGAGAACGTCGCCTGAAAGTCCTCGATCGCCTGCCGCAGCTTCTTCTCGATCTGGTCGGGGAGGTCGCCCTTGGTCCGCAGGTGCTCGTAGACCTCGGGTGCCCGCGTCCCCACGAACTCGCGCAGCTCGGCGTCGAAGCGCCGAACGTCCGCGACCGGGACATCGTCGCAATAGCCCTGCGTTCCGGCGAAGATCGTCACCACCTGCCGCACCACGTCGATCGGCTGGAAGTTGGGCTGCTTGAGGAGCTCCATCAGGCGCTGGCCCCGCTCGAGCTGTGCCCGGCTTGCCTTGTCGAGATCCGAGGCGAACATCGCGAAGGCGGCCAGCTCCTTGTACTGGGCGAGATCGAGCTTCAGCCGCCCGGCCACCTGCTTCATGGCCTTGATCTGGGCGGCACCGCCGACCCGGGAGACCGAGGTGCCGACGTCGACCGCCGGACGCTGGCCCTTGTTGAAGAGGTCGGACTCGAGGAAGATCTGGCCGTCGGTGATCGAGATCACGTTCGTGGGGATGTACGCCGAGATGTCCCCCTCCTTGGTCTCGATGATCGGGAGGGCGGTGAGCGACCCGCCGCCCATCTCCTTGGAGAGCTTGGCGCTCCGCTCGAGCAGGCGGGAGTGCAGGTAGAAGACGTCGCCCGGGAAGGCCTCCCGGCCCGGAGGGCGCCGCAGCAGGAGCGAGATCGTCCGGTAGGCGTCGGCCTGCTTCGTCAGGTCGTCGTACACCACGAGGGCGTGCTCCCCCCTGTACATCCAGTGCTGGCCGATGGCGGAGCCGGTGTAGGGGGCGAGGTACTTGAAGGAGGCGGGGGCGGATGCCGCCGAGCTGACGACGGTGGTGTACTCCATCGCGCCGTTCTCCTCGAGGGTGGCGACGACCTCGGCAACCGTCGAGGCCTTCTGGCCCGACGCCACGTAGACGCACTTCACCGCTTTCTCGGTCCCCCAGAACTGCTTCTGGTTGAGGATCGTGTCGATGGCGATGGCGGTCTTGCCCGTCTGCCGGTCGCCGATGATCAGCTCTCGCTGTCCACGGCCGATCGGCGTCATCGCATCGATGGCCTTGATCCCGGTCTGGAGCGGCTCGTTCACCGGCTCCCGCTGGATCACCGAGGGGGCCTGCACCTCGAGTGGCCGCTGCTCGTCGATCTTCGACTCCTCGAGGGGCCCCCTCCCGTCGATGGGGCGGCCGAGCGGGTCGACGACGCGCCCCAGGTAGGCGTCGCCCACCGGCACGGAGAGCACCGTGCCGGTCCGCTTCACGGTCATTCCCTCTTCGAGGCTCTCGGCCTCGCCGAGCACCACCGCGCCGATCAGGTCCTCCTCGAGGTTGAGGGCCAGCCCCATCAGCTTGCCGGGGAACTCGAGCAGCTCGTTCGCCATCGTGCCCGGGAGCCCGGAGACCCGAGCGATCCCGTCGCCTGCATAGACGACGCGCCCCACCTCTTCCTGTTCGACCGCGGGCTTGAACTCCGCCAGCAGGCGGTCGAGGGCGGATCGGATCTCGTCGGGTTGAATCGTGAGGTCGGCCATCAATCTCCTTCCCGGACTCTCAATGCACGCGGAGGCGTTCTTTGAGGAGGTCCATCTTGTGGCGGACGGTGCCGTCGATCACCACGTCGCCGACCCGGGCGAAGACGCCTCCTACGACCGACGGGTCGACGATCACCTTGACGGTGACGTTCTTTCCGGTCGCTTTCGAGAGCGCCTCGCCGAGACGCTTCGTCTGCTCCTCGTCGAGGGGAACCGCGGTGAGGACCTCGGCGATCTCCCGGCGAGACTCCTCCTCGGCGAGGCGGGCGAGCTCGTCGGCGATCTCCACCAGGGCGCGGGTGCGCCCGGCCCGGACCACGAACGTCAGGATGTTGAGGGTGTGCGGGGAGACCTTGCTCCCGAGGATGTCCTCGAGGAGCTTCTCCTTCCCCTCCGGTGGAACCGCGATGTCGGTCAGCGCTTGGCGCAGCTCGTGCTCGCGCTCGAGCGTCCGAGCGATGCGGAACAGCTCGTCGGCCACACGGTCGATCGCACCCTCGGCACGGACGATCTCGAAGATCGCCTTGGCGTATCCGGCGACGCGGGGGTCCCTCGAGCTCACGTTCGCTGGCCCTCCTGGCGTTGCCCCTCGCGCTGGATGTCCTTGATGAAGCCCTCGATCAGATCGCGATGCGACTCGGGGGACAGCTCCTTCTGGACGATGCGTCCGGCGATCTGCGTCGAGAGCCGTCCGATCTCCCCCTGGAGCTGACCGATGACGCGGTCGCGCTCTCCCTCGAGCTGCGACTGTGCCCGCTCGACGATCCCGCGGGCCTCCCCTTCGGCCTTCGCGACCAGATCCTTCGCCGTCGACTCGGCGGTCTCACGGATCTCCTGGGCGGCCTTCGCCGCCTCGTCGCGGGCCGACGCAACGCGCTGCTTGTAATCCTCCAACAGCCTCTCGGCCTCCTGCTTCGTCCGCTCGGCCTGTTCGAGGTCCTCCTTGATGCGAGCCTCCCGGTCGGAGAGGCCTTCCTGCAGCTTCGGGAAGACCCGCTTCGCCAGCAGGTAGAGGACGACGATGAAGGCGATGGTCACCCAGATGGGCAGCCCCAGCTCCGGAGCCAGAGGGTTGAATCCTCCCTCCTCCTTTGCGAGCAGCATCGCCACCACCATGGCTACTGACCTCCGAGGACGAACAGCAGGAGAACCGCGACGACGAGCGAGTAGAGAACCTGGGCTTCGGCGAGGGCGAACCCGAGGATCATGAGGCCCTGCAACTGGCCCTGAGCCTCGGGCTGGCGTCCGATCCCCTCGATTCCCTTCGACCAGAGGATGCCGATCCCCACGGCCCCTCCGCCGGCCCCGAAGCCGATGGCAGCTCCGGCGCCGAGGAGGGCCAGACCCTTGTTGGTCAGACCCGCCGCCTCCTGGGCCAGCACCAAGGCGAGTTCCAAGTCCCTACTCCTTTCGTGTTCAGTGACCGGGATGCAGCCCGTCGTTGATGTAGATGGCGGACAGGTAGGCGAACACCACCGCCTGGATGAAGGCGACCAGGATGGCAAAGGCGGTGAAGATGATCATGAAAACCACCGAGATCGGCAGCACGAGCGCCAGAATCACGCCGCTCCCAAGGAAGATGAACCCGGCGAAGATCAACAGCAACAGGTGGTCGGCGAGCATGTTCGCAAACAGCCGGACCGCCAGCGAGAAGGGGCGTGCCAGCTGTGAGATCGGCTCGATGAGGATCGCCATGAAGATCGCGATGCCCTTGTTCACGCCCTGGGGAAAGAGGGTCTTCTTCCAGAACGTCAGAGGTCCGTTCTTCGCCATCCCCACGATGATCGCGATAAGGTAGACCATGAACGCGAGCGTGGCGGTGAGGTAGATGTTCGAGGTCGGCGTGAACCCGATCACCGGAATCAGCCCGATCACGTTCATGATCAGAATGAAGAAGAACAGGGTCAGAACCAGCGGCCCCCAAATCAGCCCGTCCTTAGGCGACATCACCGAATAGACCAGGTTGGACTTCGCCCAGTCCATCACCGCCTCGATGGCGTTCTGGATCCCCCTCGGGACGAGCTTCGGCTTCGAGGCGGCGGCCCAGAACAGCACCAAGACGATCAGGGCTGACAGCCATATGTTCAGCACCGCGTTGGAGAACGTGAGGTCGAAAGCGCCGACCTTCCACTGCGGGGCCCACGAGTACCTGTGGGGCGAGAGGTGCTCGAGCACCTCGTTGAAGATCGACTGTTGATCCTTCTCAGCGGCGGCAAGAAGCAGCGCGTACATGGACCTCCTACCTCCCTCTAGCTTCCCTCGGGGCCGCGCCGGCGGATCAGGCGGAGCGCGCGTGGAATTTCCGTCGCGATGAGCAGTGGGAACGCCCCGGCGAAGGCGATCACGTAGGCCAGGAAGGGCCGTCGCCCGGCGACAAGCATCGCCAGGGCAACGGCTGCGACGAGCAGGATGCGTACGCCGCCCTGGGCCACGGCCTTGCCGTCGACGAGGCGGTTCGGGTCCCGGGAGAGATGCGTGCGCACGTAGCTCACCGCATACGCCCCGGCGGCGAGCGCGCCTGCGGCGGCACCTGCCGAGATGCTTCCCCCTCCGGCGGGAATCGCTGCCACCCCGGCGATCGCCGCCAGCGCCACCGCGACGATCGCCATCCGGCGAGTCTCCCCCGGCCGCCCCCTCAGCTCGCCCTCTACGTTCGCCTTGTCCACGCTCTCCAGACCCTCGTGATGCCCCCCACCGCCCCCAGCAAGATCCCGAGGATGAGGAACAGGGGGCCCGTCCCGAATCCCCTGTCCACGAACCAGCCCAGCGCCGTGCCCACCAGCGTCGTGACCACGAGCTCCGCCGATAGTCCCATCGCCTGGCCGAATCCAGCCAGGGCTGATGGTGGCTCGTCCCGTTTTTGCGGCATGGATCGGGGGGGTCGGTGCCGGATTCTACCCTACGGGGAGCGGCGGGAACCTTGGCGCGGCTCGCCGGCGGCTCGCCCGCGGCGACTCGGCACCGGCGTGACGGCCGTTGCGGCACGGGCCGCCCGCGAACCCGCCAGGCGAGGCAGGATCGTGTACAGGAAGATCGCCACGCCGGCGGCGACAAACAGCAGGGTGTAGCGGGGGTCGGGCAGGAAGGAGAGCGCGAGTCCCGCGCCGGCGATCACTGCGGTCCATGCGTACAGGATCAGGACCGCCTGGCGGTGGCCATGTCCGATCTCGAGCAGCCGGTGGTGGAGGTGCTGCTTGTCGGCCTGGAAGATGTGCCGTCCCATCCGGGCTCGCCGGACCACCGCGAGGGCGGTGTCGAGGATCGGGATCGCCAGCACGATCACCGGGATCACCACCGGTAGGTAGAAGATCACCGACTCCGACAGGGGGTTTACCGGCGACGCCCGTCCCACCCCGGCGACGGTCGCGGTGGCGAGCAAGAAGCCCGCGGTCATGCTGCCGGAGTCACCCATGAAGATGCGTGCGGGGTTGAAGTTGAAGGGGAGGAAGCCGAGCATCGCCCCGACGATCGCGATCGACACCAGTGGCGCGGTCTGCTCGAACTCGGGGGACGCCATCCCTCGGGACAGCTGATAGGAGTACACGAAGAAGGTCGCCGCGGCGATGGCAGTGATCCCGCCGGCGAGCCCGTCCAGCCCGTCGATCAGGTTGACCGCGTTCACGATCACGACGATCCAGACGATCGTGACGATGGCCTGCTCGGCCGGCCCCAACGAGAGCGTGCCGAGCGGCCAGCGCAGCCACTGCAGCTTCACGCCTCCGAGCAGGAAGACGAAGCCGGCCGCGACGATCTGGCCGGCAAGCTTGACCGGGGCGGGTAGCCCGGTGAGGTCGTCGACGACGCCCAGCACGAAGACGAAGGCCGCGCCGATCGCGATCACGACCGCCGTGGACGGCGGCCAGGCCAGCAACGGAGCGAGCGTCGTCTCGCGGAACGTGCCGAGCCCGGCGGAGACCGCGAAGGCCGCGAGGAACCCCAGGAAGATGGCGATGCCCCCGAGCGTGGGGGTCGGCACCGCGTGCACCTTCCGGTCGTCCGGGATGTCGACTGCGCCCACGCGCCGGGAGAGCCGGAGAACCAGCGGGGTGGCGAGGTATGACGCCCCGAGCGCGACGAGCAGCACGACGAGATAGGCGCCCATCGGGACATTCTCCCCATCGGGGGACCCGGACGCCAGGTACGGAGGTGCGGCGGCGCGGTTGGAAGCCGCGGCCGTCCTCACCATTTGACCCCGGTTGCCCCCGCACGTAGGTTGCGCCCGTGACCGACCACCCCGCACTCGCTGCCGCCGACCCGGAAATCGCCGGGTTGATCACGGCTGAGGAGCGCCGCCAGCACGACAAGGTGCGCCTGATCCCCTCCGAGAACTACGTGTCGCAGGCGGTGCTCGAGGCGACCGGGACCGTCCTCACCAACAAGTACTCGGAGGGATACCCAAATCGCCGCTACTACGAGGGCCAGCAGTTCATCGACCCGGTCGAGACGATCGCGATCGAGCGGGCGAAGGCCCTCTTCGGCGCCGAGCACGCCAACGTCCAGCCCTACTCGGGCTCCCCGGCCAACCTCGCGGTGTATCTCACCTTCCTCCAGCCCGGCGACCCGTTCATGGGGATGGCCCTCCCTCACGGCGGCCACCTCACCCACGGGGCGTCGGTCGCGATCAGCGGCAAATACTTCCGCGCGATCCCCTACGGCGTTCGAAAGGAGACCGGCCGGCTCGACTACGACGAGGTGCGCGACCTCGCGCGCAAGGAGCGGCCCAAGCTGATCTGGGCGGGCGGGACGGCGATCCCGCGGATCATCCACTTCGAGGCCTTCGCCGAGGTCGCCCGCGAGGTGGGGGCCATCTTCGTCGCCGACGTGGCCCACATCGCCGGGTTGATCGCCGGTGGCGTCCACCCGTCGCCGGTCCCCGTAGCCGACGCCGTCACGACCACGACCCACAAGACGCTGCGGGGGCCGCGCGGAGCGATGATCCTCTCCAAGGAGCAGCACGCCAGGGGGCTGGACCGCTCGGTGTTCCCCGGGCTCCAGGGCGGCCCGCACAACCACACCACCGCGGCGATCGCGGTGGCGCTCCAGGAGGCGGCGGAGCCCGCCTTCACTGCGTATGCCCGGCAGATCGTCGCCAATGCCGGGGCCCTTGCCGACGGCTTGATGGAGCGGGGCTTCGACCTGGTGTCGGGCGGCACCGACAACCATCTGATCCTGGTCGATCTCACCGGCAAGCACGTTACCGGCAAGGTCGCCGCCAAGGCGCTGGACCGAGCGGGGATCGAACTGAACTTCAACACCGTTCCCTTCGACCCGCGCACACCGTTCGACCCCTCGGGAATCCGGCTGGGGACACCTGCCGTCACCTCTCGGGGGATGCGCCAGCAGGAGATGCGGCGCATCGCGGCGTGGATCGACCAGATCGTGGGCGCGCCCGACGACGAGGCCCTCGCCGCGCGGGCGGCGGACGAGATCCGGGAGATGTGCGCCGCCTTCCCGCCGCCCGGTATCGGCATCGGCGGCTGAGGAACCGCCTTGACAGCCGGCCGGGAACCGGTGTGGCATTCGGTCCAGGCATGATCTCGCGGCACGGGCACCACCCGATGACCGGCTCGCGGCGGGCATTGATCGCACTCCTCCCGGCCCTGCTGCTGGTGTCGCTGGCAGCGCCGGGAGGTGCGGGTCCCGCCGACCCGGATCCCGGGTTCGGAGCCGGCGGCACCCTCACCACCTCGTTCGGGCTGGGGAGCCGCGACGACGCGTTCGCGGTCGCGGTCCAGCCCGACGGGAAGGTGCTCGCCGCGGGCACCACCGCGACCGCGGGGGGAGCCGACGTGGCCCTCGCCCGGTACGACACCCGCGGCATCCTCGATCCCGGCTTCGGCGGCGACGGCAAGGTCATCACGAACTTCGGGGGCCGCGACGTCGCCTACGACCTTGCCCTGCAGCCCGGCGGCGGGATCCTCGTCGCCGGTGACTTCGACGCCTTCGGGGTCGCGCGCTATCTGCCGGATGGGACGCTCGACTCGGCCTTCGGCTCCGGCGGAACGGCAACCAGCTTCGCCAATCAGTCGACGTCGGGGGCGAGGGCGCTCGTCGTCCAGGACGACGGCAAGATCGTCGCCGGCGGGTCGGCCCTGACGTCGCCCACGAGCTCGAGCCCCGTCCTCTTCGCGCTGGCGCGGTACCTCCCGGACGGGTCCCCGGACCCGAGCTTCGGTCCGGACGGGACCGTCACCACAGGGTTCGGCTCGGACTTCGCCCAGATCGACGACCTCGCACTCCAGGCGGACGGGAAGGTCGTCGCCGCGGGCACGAACATCAACGAGATGGCCGTCGTCCGCTACAACCCGGACGGCACCGTGGACGACACCTTCGCCGGCAGCGGACGCCTGCGGGTGAACTTCGGCGTCGGGACGCTCGGCGCCACGGGGATCGCGGTGCTCCCGGACGGGAAGCTCGTCATCTCCGGAAGCACGGTCGACGACGTCGTCCTGGCCCGCCTCAACCCCGATGGGACCGAGGACACGTCATTCGGCCGGCGCGGCGCCGCGTTCCTCGACTTCGCGTGCGGCGAGGACCGGGCCGACGACCTTGTCGTCGAGCCGAATGGCAGGATCGTGATTGCGGGCAGCGCGGGCGGGGCGGCCCCGGGCGAGCGGCAGTTCGGGGCAGCACGGCTGAACCCGGACGGCAGCGTCGACACCAGCTTCGGCGGATCTGGACGGGCGACGGTTGACTTCAGCGACCGCGCCGACGAGGCGCACGCCGTCGCGATCGCTGCCGACGGACGCATCCTGCTCGCCGGCACCGCGGGCCGTTCTGGAACCGCCTCACGATCCTTCGCCCTCGCCCGACTCGAAGGCGGGCCGGGCGTCGCAGTGTCGCAGGGCTACTGGACCGTCGCCAGCGACGGCGGCGTCTTCGCTTTCGGCAACGCCGCGTTCCTGGGGTCGACCGGCGGCATCGCGCTGGCCGAGCCGGTTGTGGCGATGGCCCCGGGACGGACGCCGGGGGGCTACTGGATGGTCGCTTCCGATGGAGGGGTGTTCAGCTTTGGGGACGCCTGCTTCCTCGGCTCTGCCGCAGGCCTGCCGCTCGCCGCCCCGATCGTCGGGATGAGTCCCACCCGCACAGCGCGCGGTTACTGGTTGATCGCAGCGGACGGCGGCGTCTTCAGCTTCGGCGATGCCGAGTTCCTCGGGTCGACCGGCAACGCACCCCTGAACGCTCCCATCGCCGGAATGGCCCCCACCCCCTCGGGCAAGGGGTACTGGCTGGTCGCCGCCGACGGGGGGATCTTCGCCCAAGGGGACGCCAAGTTCCTCGGCTCCACGGGTGGCATCCGGCTCAACCGGCCGATCGTCGGCGTCGCGCCGACCCCGAGCGGGAACGGGTACTGGCTGGTCGCGTCGGACGGTGGCATCTTCGCCTTCGGTGATGCCGGATTTCTCGGCTCGACGGGCGGAATCTCGCTCAACGCGCCCATTGTGGGCATGGCATCGACACCAAGCGGCGCCGGGTACTGGCTCGTGGGCTCCGACGGCGGGATCTTCGCCTTCGGTGATGCCGGATTTCTCGGCTCGACGGGCGGGATCCGGCTCAACGCTCCGATCAGGGGGATCGCGGCCCCAAGACTCTGAGGGTGGGAGGACCTGCCCTCCCGAGTCGCCGGGCATTGGAAGCACTGGTTGAAGAGGGCGCTCCGCCGGCCCCCGACCGACACCTACCATGGGTTTGCGAGGGGTTTGTGGGGAGGGCTTGCCCTCCCCACGCTTAGCTTAAGCGCCCTGCAGGCGCGAGAGCAGCTCCCCGGCGGACGAGGCCGACGTGAGCAGCTCCTCGGTCGCCTCTCTTGTGCCGCGCAGCGGCTCCAGCATGGGCACCTTCTGCAAGGCGTCGCCCCCGACGTCGAAGACGAGGCTGTCCCAGGAGGCCGTGGTGATCTGTGAGGAGAACCGGCGGAGGGCGTTCCCGCGGAACCAGGCGCGCGTGCCGGCCGGCGGGGTGGTCATCGCCTCCGCCACGTCCTCGTCGCCCACCAGCCGCTCGATCCGGCCCTGCTGCACGAGCTTGGAGTACAGGCTCTTGTCGGGCCGCACGTCGTGATACTGCAGATCGACCAGCGCCAGGCGTGGGTCGTTCCACTCGAGGTCGTGGCGCTCGCGGTAGGCCTCGAGCATCGTGAGCTTGGCGACCCAGTCGAGGTTTCCCTCGAGCTGCAACGGATCCGACTCGAGACCGGCCAGCACCTCTTCCCAGCGCCGGGTCACCTCGGTCGTGACCGGATCCGGTTCCTGGTCGGCCAGGTATTTCTTGGCCCAGTCGAGGTACTCCCACTGCAGATCGACCGCCGTCACCGTCCTCCCGTCGGCGAGCGAGACGGACCGACGGCAGGTCGGATCGTGCGAGATCGCTCGCAGCGCCGCCACCGGCTCGGCCAGGGACAGGTCGGCGCTGATGAAGTCGTCCTCGATCATCCGCAGCACGATCGCCGTCGTGCCGGCCTTGAGGAAGGTCGCAACCTCGCTCATGTTGGCGTCCCCCACGATGACGTGGAGCCGACGGTACTTCTCCGGATCGGCGTGAGGCTCGTCGCGGGTGTTGATGATGGGCCGCTTGAAGGTGGTCTCGAGCCCGACCTCGACTTCGAAGAAGTCCGCCCGCTGAGAGATCTGGTAGGTGATCTCGGATGCGGCACCGGTGGTCTCGGCCCCCACCTTCCCGGCGCCGGTGAAGACCTGCCGCGTCACGAGGAACGGCATGAGGAAGCGCACGATGCGCGGGAAGGGGGTCGCCCGCTCCATCAGGTAGTTCTCGTGACAGCCGTAGGAGTTCCCCTTGCCGTCGGAGTTGTTCTTGTAGACCAGGATCCGGTCGCCCGCGGCAAGGATCGACGAGGCTTCCTGGATGCTCCTCAGCAGCACCCGCTCCCCCGCCTTGTCGTGCACCACCAGCTCACGGGCGTTGGTGCATTCGGGCGTGGAGTACTCGGGGTGGGCGTGGTCGACGTAATAGCGTGCGCCGTTCTCGAGGATCACCGAGACCAGGCCGCCCTCGTCCTCGAGAGGCTCGAGCCCGGGGCGCTCGAATCCCCGGGCGTCCCGGAGCGGGTTCTCCTCCTCGTAGTCCCACCGCACCCGCTTCAGGCGCGGTGACGCGTAGGCGTTGATGAGCACCGACGAGGCGAGGATCGGGTTGTACTCCTCGGAGCCCTTGGCGATGATCCCGTATTCGGTTTCGATCCCCATCACCTTCGGAATCGCCACGCGCTCCCCTCCTCGGCGCTTGGTCCGGGAATCATACGGCGGGGCTTTCGGCCCCGCCGTATGCACTCGGGGTGTCCCAGGCTCAGAGATACTGACCGGTTCGGACCCGCTCCACCGCTCGTGAGTCGGCCTTCTTCCCCTCGCCCACCAGCGTGCGCACGTAGATGATCCGCTCGCCCTTCTTCCCGGAGATCTTCGCCCAGTCGTCGGGGTTCGTCGTGTTGGGCAGGTCCTCGTTCTCACGGTACTCCTGCTGGATCGAGTTGATCAGGTCCTCGGTGGTGATGCCCTTCTCGGCGGTGGCGATCAGGCGCTTGATGGCGATCTTCTTCGCCCGGCGCACGATGTTCTCGATCATGGCGCCCGAGGCGAAGTCCTTGAAGTAGAGGATCTCCTTGTCGCCGTTGGCGTAGGTGACCTCGAGGAAGCGGTTGGTCTCGCTGATCGCGTACATCTCCTCGACAGTGGCGTTGATCATGTATTCGATCGCCGCCCTCAGGTCCTTGCCGTGGCGGGTCAGCTCGCCGGGGTGGATGGGGATCTCGGGCACCAGGTACTTGGAGAAGATCGCCTTCGCCGCGCCCTGGTCGGGACGCTCGATCTTGATCTTCACGTCCAGGCGGCCGGGACGCAGGATCGCCGGGTCGATGAGATCTTCACGGTTGGACGCACCCACGACGATCACGTTCTTCAGCGACTCCACCCCGTCGATCTCGGAGAGGAGCTGCGGGACGATCGTGTTCTCGATGTCGCTCGAGATGCCCGACCCTCGGGTGCGGAACAGCGACTCCATCTCGTCGAAGAAGACGATGACCGGGACGCCCTCCTGCGACTTCTCCTTCGCCCGCTGGAAGATCAGGCGGATCTGGCGCTCGGTCTCCCCCACGTACTTGTTGAGCAGCTCGGGGCCCTTGATGTTGAGGAAGTAGGCACGGATGTCCTCGCGTCCGGTCACCTCGACGCTGCGCTTGGCGAGCGAGTTGGCCACCGCCTTGGCGATGAGCGTCTTGCCGCACCCGGGAGGGCCGTAGAGCAGAACCCCCTTGGGTGGGGTCAGCTGGTGCTCTGCGAAGAGGTCGGCGTGCAGGAAGGGGAGCTCGACCGCGTCGCGGAGCTGCTCGATCTGGTTGTCGAGCCCTCCGATCTGGTCGTAGGTGATATCGGGGACCTCTTCGAGGATCAGCTCCTCGACCTCGGGCTTCGGGAGTTTCTCGAGGAGGTACCCGGACTTCACGTCCATCAGCAGCGAGTCGCCCGCCCGAAGCAGCTCGGCCTTGAGCGGTTCGGACACCTGCGCCACCCGCTCCTCGTCGGCGTGCGACAGGATGATGCCGCGCTCCGCGTCGAGTCGCTCCTTCAGCGTGACCACCTCACCCTGGAGCTCGTAGCCGCATATCTTCACCGCGTTGAGCGCCTCGTTGAGCATCAGCTCCTGGCCCTTGGTCAGCTGCTCCGCCTCGATGCTCGGCGCGACGTTCACCCGGACCTTCCGGCCCCCGGTGAACACGTTGATCGTTCCGTCGTCGTTGGCCTCCATGAAGACGCCGTACGTCGACGGAGGAGCCGAGAGCTTCTCGACCTCCTCGCGGAGGGAGACGATCTGCTCACGGGCTTGCTTGAGGAGCCCGGCCATCCGCTCGGACTGGCCCTGCGACCCGACGAGCTCGAGCCGGACCTCTTCGAGCTGTTCCTCGAGCTTGCGAATTCTGATGGGGGCATCGAGCAGCCTGGCTCGGAGAACTCCAGACTCCTCCTCAAGGAGCTTCACCTGCATCTGGAGCTCGCCGACCTCGCGTTCGTAGCCGGCGATCCGCCGCTCGTACTCAGACGGCCGGGGCATGTCTCCTACCACCGGGAAACACCCGGCCCGGCGACCGCTCGGTTGCCTGCCATAGCACGGCCTCAAGTATAGGCGGGGGCGAAATGCATCCATCGGGATTATCGGCTCAGGCTGGCTGCCGCATGAGGGCAATCGGCCTCGTTTCTTTTGCTCGCTTGGCTTGCGTTCCCGCGAACCGTCCGTTCAGGCCGACCGCCGGAGTTATGCCTCGCCTGCTCTGGTGACGCGCGGACCGGCCGCGATCAGGAGGCCTCTCTGGGAGGTGGCTGGATACGCCGGGCCACGGTCAGGAATCCGGTGTGGCCGACCATCCGGTGGTCCGGACGCACGGAGGTCGCCTCCACGTGCCAGGTGCGCACCAGGGTCTCCTGGGACCCGATCAGAGCCCACCGGGGATCCTCACGCAGGGCTGCGGTCAGGCGGTGCACCTGGAGCGTGGTGGGCAGGTACGAGACCAGGATTCCGCCGCTGTGCAGCGCCCCGGCGGCGTGCGGCGCCGCCCGCCACGGCTCGGGCAAGTCGAGCACGACGCGATCGACTCCCTGGGCGTCGATCGCGTCGTAGACGCTTCCCAGGCGGACCTCCAGGTTGGGCACTTCGCCCAGAAACGCCTCGACGTTGCCCCGCGCGAGCGTGGCGAACTCCTCCCGCACCTCGTAGGTGATCACCCGCCCCTGGGGACCGACCGCCCGGAGGAGCGCCATGGTCAGAGCTCCGGATCCGGCCCCCGCCTCGACCACGACGGCGCCCGGGAAGACGTCGCCGAGGAGCATGATCATGGCCAGGTCCTTGGGATAGACCACCTGGGCGCCCCGGCGCATCTTGAGAACGAAGTCGGCCAGCGTCGGGCGCACCACCAGCACTGCCTCCCCGCCAGTGGAGCGCACGACCCGGCCCTGCGGCCCGCCGATCAGGTCGTCGTGGGCGACGATTCCTCGATGGAAATGGAACGCACCCCCCACCTGGAGGGTGATCAGATAGCGGCGACTGCGCCCATCGATCAGCAGCACCCGTTCGCCGGGCCCAAGCAGTTGTCCTCCGGACATTCCGGTCCTAGCTTCGGGCACAAAGACCGCGCGCGGCGGGGCCTTCGCGCGCGCCCTTCATGGGGTTGGAAGAAACATCTTGCACGGCCTGTTTCCCCTGGTTACTATTTCCTTCACAGAAGAGGTGTCTTGGGCCGTGCTTCCCCTTGAGGTCCTAGGCGCCTTTTCTGTCGATTGCTCACCTTTCGCGACCCGCGTTTCCCTGAACCGCTCCCCCCCCCGGGGACGTTTGCTCCGGCCCGAGATCGCCGCATCCGCCGGCTCTCCTCCCAGACGCGCTCTTGCAGGATCGACGTCTCTTCGAGGGCTCGCTTTTGCATCTCAGCTCCCCCATTAGCCGCAATCGACTCGGCAAGCGCAACCGCGCCATCCAACAGCTCATCCTCGGCCACAAGTCGGTTGAGAAATCCGATCCGGTATGCCTCCTCGGCGTCGATCGTTCGAGCGGTGAGCAGGAGGTCCTTCGCATGCGAGAGGCCGACGAGGAGGGGAAGCCGGGCGGCTCCGACGGGGGCCCCGAGGGAGGCACCCGGGAAGCGGATGCGTGCCGAGGGCGTCCCGACCCGCAGGTCACAGGCCGCGGCCAGCTCGGCTCCCCCGCCGACGCAGGCGCCGGCCACCGCGGCAACCGCCGGCTTCGGATAGGTGGTGACGAGCTCGAAGAGGTCGCAAAACAGGGACGTGCGCATGCGGCCGGCGTCCTCGTCGAGCTCCTCGGATAGGTCTGCGCCCCCGGAGAACGCGGCCCCCGCGCCGGTGACGACAAGCACGTTCACCGAATCGTCGCCGGCAAGCGCGCGCAGCTCGGCCAGAAGGGCGCGCAGCATCCGGGCGTTCATCGCGTTGCGGACCTCAGGCCGTTGCATCGTGACGAGTGCGACGGTGCCGACTCGCTCGATCGCCAGCGGTGTGGACATGTCGGGGAGCATATCGACCTGCATCAGGGCCAATGAACGCGACGTCTGTCCCAACGCAGGGCCGACCGGCGAGTGGGGACTCGAGCGCACGCAGACTTCGAAGCCTACAAGCGAGTGGAGGACGCCACCACGCTCGACGGTCAATGCGCTCCATGAGTGGGGGGCCGAGGCATGTCGGCACGATGCGAGGGGCCGAGAGCCACAGCGGCGCGCGTGGCATTCGGTAGAGGTTTGCGTCTGAAATGGCCTCGAAATGCTCCCGAGGTCGTCCGCGATTTCGGCCACCATGACCGGGCACGAGCGAGGACGCTCGGCGCATGGTGGCCTCAGAGGACCGGCAGGTAGCGCTCGAGCTCGAGCGGAGTGACCCGCGTCCGGTACTGCTCCCACTCCTCGAGCTTGTTGCGAATGAACCATTCGAGCATGTGGTCGCCGAGGACGGACGCCACGAGCTCGCTTCGCTCCATCTCCGCGACCGCGTCGGCCAGCGTCTCGGGCAGCGGGGCGATCCCCGACCCGTTGAGCTCCTCCGATGACCCGTTCTCGAGATCCGGTGCCTCCGGCGGAAGCGCGGCGCCCGAAGAAATGCCGTCGAGACCGGCGGCGAGGATGACCGCGAAGGCGAGGTAGGGGTTGCAGCCGGCGTCCGGTGAGCGCAGCTCGATATGGGTGGCGCCCGCAGGGGACGGAGGGACGCGCACGAGGGCGGACCGGGTGGTACGCCCCCACGACACGTGGACGGGGGCCTCATAGCCCGGAACGAGCCGCTTGTATGAGTTGACCCATTGATTGGTGATGGCGGTGATCCCGGGCGCGTGACGGAGCAGCCCGGCGACGAAGGCCTCCCCCTCCGCCGAGAGCCCCGATGGATGATCGCCGGCGAGGGCGCTTCGATCGTCGCGGGTGAGC
The DNA here is from genome assembly GCA_050693875.1 of Actinomycetota bacterium. Taxonomy (GTDB): domain Bacteria; phylum Actinomycetota; class CADDZG01; order JAHWKV01; family JBOGWP01; genus JBOGWP01. The sequence goes on along the minus strand of JBOGWP010000131.1, from coordinate 6,236 downwards.
GCGACGTGCAGGTGCATGCCGCTCCCCCATGCGCCCTCCAACGGCTTCGGCATGAACGTGGCGTAGATCCCGAACTCGCGGGCGACCTCCTTCACCGTCAGACGGAAGGTCATCACCGCGTCGGCCATCGTGCGCGCGTCGGCAAACCGAAGGTCGATCTCGTGCTGGCTCGGCGCCACCTCGTGGTGCGACGCCTCCACCGGGATGCCGAGCTGCTCGAGGTAGCGGATGACCGTCCGGCGGAAGTCGCTCGAGACGTCGATGGTCGTGACGTCGAAGTACGTCCCGCGGTCGAGAAGCTCCACCCCGGTGTCGTTGCGGAGCAGGAAGAACTCGATCTCGGGGCCGAAGTGGGGCACCAGGCCGAGGCCCTCGTACCTCTCGACCTGCCGCCGCAGCACCGCCCTCGGATCGGAGGGGAAGTTGTCGCCCTCCTGCGTCGAGATGTCGCAGAACATCGACGCAGTGGGAGAGGAGCCGCCCCAGGGCAGCAGCTGGAAGGTGAATGGGTCGGGACGGGCGACCAGGTCGAGCTCCCGCCTCCGGGCGAATCCCTCGATGGCCGAGCCGTCGAAGATCACCCCCTTCTCGAAGGCCTTGTCGAGCTCTTCGGCCGGGATGGCGAAGGACTTCAGGAAGCCGAGGACATCGGTGAACCACAGCCGCAGGAACCCGATCTCCTGGTCGGCGGCGGCCTTGACCACCTGGCGGACCGCGTCGGCGCGACGGGTCTCGGGCGGGGAGCCCTGTCCTCGCTTGCCGAACAGCCCGCCTCGCCGGCGCTCGTCACCCACCGCCGCGCCCTTCACGCGCTCCCCTGCCGACGCCCGGCAGAGGTCAGGCCCAGAGCGTACTCGTTCAGGCTCCGGCCGCGGGCGGCGCTGCCGAGCCTACCCCGGCGGGGGAGCCGGGCACGGCGGGGCTCGGACGCCGCGCCGCCCGAACCGCCACAGCGCACACGCCGAGACCCAACAGGGTGGCGACGAGCCACACCGCCCCAGCCACCACGGGGACCAACGCGAGGGCGCGCAGGATCGCCCACCCGGCAAGGAGTGCTGCGATCGGCCTGCCCTGCCCCCGGATGAGCAAACGCCCCAACACCCATTCGCTCACCGCGTAGGCGAACGGATAGAGGATCGTCATCGCGATGCCCAGCGCCAAGCCGAGGGGGATGCCGATCAGGGTGATGAACGACCCGACGGTGAGGACCGGCAGGCCGACCCAGAGGGCGGCTCCCCACGCGATCGAGCGCCCGAGGTGCGACCGGGCGGCCTCGACGAGCGCTTCCTGCGCCCTCGGCCCGAGCGCGAGCACGATGAATCCGAGCGCGAGCGTGAGTACCGAGATGCCCACCCACCAGCCCAGCCGGCCGATCGTTCGGGTAGGCAACGTCACCGTCCCGGCGCGCCGCCCGATCGAGCCGAGATCGACCCGGTGGGACCTGCCCTCGACGACCGCGCCGGGAGCGACCGTGAGCCGGCCACCGTGAATCACCTCGCCTCGAACCCGGGCCCCCTCATGCAGCGTGACCGGGCCGCGCAACGAAACGACGTCGCCCCGAACCTCGCCCCAGATCTCGACCGGACCCCGGAACACCGCAACGTCGCCCTCCACCCGTCCCCGAATCGTGATGGGACCGCTGAAGGCGTTGACGTTGCCCACGGTCTCACCCTCTCGCACCTCGATCGGGCCGCGGAACTGCTGCCAGTCGCGGGACTCCTCCTTGGCGCCGGCGCCGAGCGGCAGCGCCAGCACGGCGACCATGGCCACCGCGGCGATCGCGGAGACGCGCGCGAGCCTACGGAGGCGCCTCATCCCCTCCATCTTGGCGCTTCGGGTGTGAAAGGTGAAGCCCGGTGGACGGGCTCGGCCGCGGCCGGCCCAGGATCTCCGACCGCCGGCGGCGGCAATGGTGACCACCGGTTGCGCAGCAGCTTGTTTACACCGCCGACACGTTTTCATAAATTCCGGGCAGCACGCCCTGCCAACTCGGCGGGGCACGACGATCGGGGGTGGCAGGTGGCCGAGATCAACACCGGGGACACCGCATGGCTGCTGGCAAGCAGCGCGCTGGTCATGTTCATGACGCCCGGGCTTGCGCTGTTCTACGGCGGGCTCGTGCGCGCGAAGAACGTCCTGGGGACGATCATGCATTCGTTCTTCGCGCTCGGCCTCGTGTCGGTTCTCTGGATGGTCGCGGGCTACACCCTCGGCTTCGGATCCGACCAGGGCAAGGTCATCGGCGGGCTCGATTTCCTCTTCCTCGACGGGGTCGGGGCAAAGCCGTCCCCGCTGGCGCCGACCGTCCCCCACGGCGCCTACATGATCTTTCAGATGATGTTCGCCGTGATCACGCCGGCGCTGATCACCGGCGCGTTCGCCGAGCGCATGAAGTTCTCCGGCTACATCCTCTTCCTCGGCCTCTGGTCTCTGCTCGTCTACTCGCCGGTTGCCCACTGGGTCTGGGGCGGGGGATGGCTGGGGGTCGGGGAGGGCAACGTCGGCGCACTGGACTTCGCCGGCGGCACCGTCGTGCACATCAATGCCGGCGTCGCGGCGCTGGCGGCCATCCTCTACATGGGGCGCCGGACCGGCTACGGGAAGGAGGCCTTCCATCCGCACAACATCCCGATGGTCGTGACCGGCGCGGCCATCCTGTGGTTCGGGTGGTTCGGATTCAACGCCGGGAGCGCGCTCGCCTCCGGGGCGCTCGCCACCAGCGCCTTCATCAACACCCACCTCGGCGCCGCGGCGGCCGTGCTCGGCTGGCTGATCCCGGAGTGGCTGCGGAACAAGGTCCCGACGACGGTCGGCGCGGCGACCGGGGCGGTGGCGGGCCTCGTGGCGATCACCCCCGCATCCGGCTATGTGGAGCCGTGGGCGGCCGTGGTGATCGGGCTGGCGGCCGGGATCGTGTGCTACGGAGCGGTGGCTCTGAAGCCGAAGCTCGGCTACGACGACTCCCTCGACGTCGTCGGCGTCCACGCCGTCGGCGGGATGGTCGGGGCGCTCCTGACAGGAATCTTCGCGACGACCGCGATCAACGAAGCGGGGGCCGACGGCCTCCTCTACGGAAACGCCGCCCAGTTCGGAAAGCAGGTGATCGCGGTGGGTGCGACGATCGTCTTCTCGTTCGTCGCCACGATGATCATCCTGAAAGTGGTTGACGTGATCGTCGGATTGCGAGTGACGCAGGATGACGAGTACACCGGGCTGGATCTCACGCAGCATGCCGAGACGGGCTACGCTTTCGGCGAGTCGGGAATGAGTGCCGCGCATTCCGCTCCTGCGTCCGCATCCCCTGCGAAGAAGAAGCCCCGGGTGAAAAGCTAGGAGGCTCAACCGATGAAGCTCGTGACCGCAATCGTCAAGCCCTTCAAGCTCGAGGAGGTGAAGGAGGCGCTTCGCGGCGTTGGGATTCAGGGCATGACGGTCACGGAGGCCCGCGGCTTCGGCCGTCAGCGCGGACACACCGAGGTGTACCGGGGGGCGGAGTACGAGGTGGACTTCGTTCCCAAGGTGAAGATCGAGATCGTCTGCGACGAGGGCCAGGTCGACCAGTTGACGAAGACCATTACCGACGCGGCGAGGACCGGTCAGATCGGTGACGGGAAGATCTGGGTCGTCGACGCCAATGAGGTCGTGCGCATCCGCACCGGCGAGATGGGGAGGGATGCAATCTAGGGCCGAGCCCGCGGTGCAGGCCCTCAAGACGGAGCGCGAGCGCCTCGGTCGGCAGTATGCGGCGAGTCCCGCCGGGAAGCCGAGCAGCGAGGCCCTCACCGATGCGGTCGACCGCTCGATCCAGGCGGTGTGGGCCCGGGTTGGTGCTCCGGATTCGGCCGTCGTCGCGCTGGGAGGGTACGGGCGGCGCGAGCTTTGCCCGGGATCCGACATCGACCTGATGGTCCTGCACCACAAGGGCCGCGACGTGGCCGAGGCCGCGCGCTGCCTCTTCTACAGCCTGTGGGATACCGGACTGCAGGTGGGCAACTCGGTCCGCACCCTCAAGGAAGCCGTGCGCCTCGCTCGCACCAATCTGGATGCACAGACCGCCTTCCTCGACACCCGTCTCGTGGCCGGCGATGTAGACCTCTCCGAGCAGTTCCGCCGGGAGACGCTGAGCCAGGTGCGCCGATCTTCGTCGGAGTTCCTCGGGCGCCTCCGGGAGGCAACCGACGCCAGGCATCAACGTGCCGGCGACGCCTCCTCCGAGCTCGAGCCCAACGTGAAGGAGGGCCGCGGGGGGCTGCGCGACCTGAGCACGATCCGATGGATCCGGATGGCGTCGGGCCGTCGTGACCAGCGGATCTCCGACGAATCTCTGGCGGAGGCGCGGGAGTCCCTCCTGCGCATCCGGTGGGCGCTGCACCTGCTGACAGAACGGCAGACCGACATCCTGATGGCCCACCTCCGACGGCCGGCAGCGGAAATGCTCGGCTACGAGGGCGACGCCGCTCGGGCGATGGAAGACGAGAGCGGCGCCGCCAAGGCCCTCACGCCCGAGGATCTGTTGCTTCGCGACCTCTACCTCGCCGCGCGAACGATAGGGCTGGCCCTCGACCTCCTGCTCGACCCGCCCACCTCGGATGCGTACGGTCGGGTCTCCCCCGAGAGGTTCGCGACCCCGTCCTGGACGCCTCGCGATCGCGCGGCATTCGTCGACATCCTCGCCGGGGGGGAGGGGGGGCGTGCCGGCTTCCGCGTGCTCGACGCCACGGGGGCGCTTGCCCGCGCACTCCCCGAGTGGCGGGCGATCCATTGCCTCCCTCAACGCAACCCCTACCACCACCGGTCGGTCGACGCCCACGCCTTCGAGACCGTCGTCGAGCTGGTTCGGCTCCCCGGAGGTGGACGCCTCGCCCGCCGTGTTGCGGAGGACGTGCGCGACCGCTGGGACCGCCTCCTCGTGGCGGCCCTTCTCCACGACATCGGGAAGGGCGGCGACGGAGACCACGCCGCCGAGGGCGAGGCCGTCGCTCGTTCGGCCGCCCGGCGAATGGGGTTCGACGACGACGCCGCGGGGGAGATCGCCTGGCTCGTCCGGCACCACCTCCTGCTCTCCCGGACCGCAACGCGGCGCAACGTCTACGAGGAGCGGCTGGTGATCGAGCTCGCCGACACCATCGGGACACCCGACCGGCTGCGCATGCTCTACCTGCTCTCCGTCGCCGACGGTCGCGCGACGGGTCCCGAGGCGTGGAGCGACTGGAAGGACACGCTCGTGTCCGAGCTGTTCAGCGAGGTGCACGGCGTGCTCGAGAAAGGAGAGCTTTCGAGCCCGAATGCCACCAAGACCGCGAAGGCCCGCATCGCCGAGCTTCGTGAAGCCCTGGCCCGCTTCCCGGCCGACCGCGTCGAGGCGCACATCGATGCCATGCCCCGGGCCTGGCTCCTGTCTCAGCCGGCCGACGCGCTCTTCACCCAGTCGGTGCTGATGCTCGAGGCGCCACCGGGCGAGCTGCGGATGGACGCGCGGCAATCGGAGGGCGGGACGTGGGAGGTTCGCTTTGTCGCGCCCGACCGGCCCGGCCTGATCTCGAAGGTGTCGGGGGCGCTCGCCCTCCACGGCCTCAACGTGGTGGCCGCCGACATCTATACCCGTGAGGACGGCGTCGCGCTCCAGTCGTTCCGCGTCCAGCCCGTCGACGAGGACGAGGAGCGGTTCCGCAAGGTGGTCGCGGACATCCGCAAGGCCTTGCGCGGGCGGATCGCGTTCGACGTCCGGCTCGCCGAGAAGCGCCGGCAGTACCCCGCGCCCTCGGCCGGGTTGGCCGCCCCCCGCGTGGTCGTCGACAACCGCTCGTCGGACTTCTACACCGTGATCGAGGTCCACGCCGCCGACGCCATCGGCCTGCTCTTCACCATCACCCGCGCCCTTTCGGACCTCGAGCTCGACATCCACATGGCCAAGGTCGCAACGTACGGCCGGGAGGTCGTCGACGCGTTCTACGTGTGGGACCTCGACCGGCAGAAGGTCACCGATCCCGACCACGTGGGCGAGATCGAGCGCACCGTCCTCCACCGCCTCAAGGTGGAGTCCACGAGTTGAACGGAACGTGGGGATGCGACGATGATCGCCCGCATTCGCGCAACCCGTTGACCACGACGTTCGAGATCCAGGGGAGGAGTAATGGCAAGCGAAACGAGACCGACCAGTCCCGCTGAAGTGGTGAGCATGATCAAGAACGAGGGGGTCGAGATGGTCGACCTCCGCTTCTGCGACCTGCCCGGGC
>JBOGWP010000130.1:0-3613 GCA_050693875.1 Actinomycetota bacterium | reverse complement strand
GCGCCTGCAGCTGACCACCGACATGGGGCATGAACACTCCTCCTCGTGAAGGCCGGGTTGCCGACCTCCCACCTTGGGGGACCCACTCCATCAAGTGGTGGATCTCCCTACCGGAGGTGTATCAGCTAGCCTCCCTGGCCGATGCGCTGCTGGCGCTGGAGGAGCTTGCCCTCGGTCTGGATCGCCGGCGCGACGATGAGCTCCGCCTTGTGGAACTCCTTGGGCGTCGCGTACCCGGTGGTGGCCATCGAGGTCTTGAGGGCGCCGAAGAGATTCATGGTCCCGTCGTTCACGGGGGCGGGGCCCAGCAGGATCTCCTCGAGCGTGCCGAGCTCGCCGGAGGCAACGCGGACACCGCGCGGCAGCGTCGGATGGAAGGTCGCCATCCCCCAATGGAAACCCCTGCCCGGGGCCTCCTTCGCACAAGCGAGGGGGGAACCCATCATCACCGCATCGGCTCCGCACGCGATCGCCTTGGCGATGTCGCCGCCGGTGCGCATCCCGCCGTCGGCGATGACGTGGCAGTACCGGCCCGTCTCCTCGAGATGCCGGCTCCGTGCCGCCGCAGCGTCGCAGATCGCGGTCGCCTGGGGGACACCGATCCCGAGCACCTGCCGAGAGGTGCAGGCCGCACCGGGCCCGACACCGACCAGCACCCCGACGGCGCCGGTGCGCATCAGATGCAGCGCCGCCTGATAGGAGGCGCACCCTCCCACGATGACCGGCAGGTCGAAGGTGGCGATGAAGTGCTTGAGGTCGAGCGGTTCGGTTCGCGTCGAGACGTGCTCCGCCGAGACGACGGTCCCCTGGATGACGAGGATGTCGAGGTCCGCATCGAGCACGATCTTTGCGTACTGTTCGACTACCTGGGGAGTGAGGCTTGCGGCGGCGATCACGCCCCCGGCCTTGATCTCCGAGATGCGATTGAAGATGAGCTCATCCTTGATGGGCTCGAGATACACCTCCTGCATCCGCGTGGTCGCGCGTTCCTGCGGCAACGACGCGATCTCCTCCAGCACGGCGTCTGCGTCCTCGTACCGGGTCCACAGGCCCTCGAGGTTGAGCACGGCGAGCCCGCCGAGATCGCCGATCGCGATGGCCGATCTGGGCGAGACCACCGCGTCCATCGCCGCGGCGAGGAGCGGGAGGCGGAAGCGGTAGGCATCGATCTCCCAGGAGATCTCGACGTCCTGGGGGTCTCTGGTCCTGCGGGAGGGGACGATGGCAATGTCGTCGAGCCCGTATGCCCGGCGGCCCGTCCTCCCGATGCCGATCTCCTCCACGCCGGCCTCCCCTCGAAGGTTCAGCAGTTATACCAGCCACGCCGAGCCCGGTTGTGGGGCCCGCACGCGGACCGGGCTGGGGAAATGAATGCGCCCGCTCGGGCTCCCTCCCTCCTCTCGGAGGTTTACACCCCGCGGGCGCACAGTCAGCCTACCATTCGGGCGTCATCGGCAGAGCAACCACCGCGGCTCGGCGAGGCCGGGCGGTGCCCGGAACGCTTGACGCCGGAAAAGTGCCCGGGTAGCCTCCGCCGAAATGCCCCACCGACCCCGTTTTCTGTTTCGATGCCTCGCGCTCGCGCTCGTCCTCGGGGTGACGGCGGCGCCGGCCCTCGCCGGGCCGGCCGGCGGCGCCGGGGCGCTCGACCAGGCCAAGCAAGAGCTTGCCGCGATCCGCAAGCGGATCGCCCAGGCTCGGGGGGAGGCGGCCGGCATCCGCCGGCAGGTCTCCGCACTCGACGCCCAGATCGCCAAGATGTCGAAGCAGATCCGCGGCGGGGAGCGCGACATCAAGGGCCTCGAGTCGGAGATGCGCAGCGCCGAGCAGACCATCGGCGAGCTGGAGCAGCAGCTTCGGGCAGCGAGGCGGTCGTCGAACGAGCGGGCACGCCGCCTGTACAGGTCGGGTCCGGCCGACCTCCTCTCGACCCTGCTCTCGGCTCGCTCGGTCGGCGAGTTCGTGCGAGCGCTCACGCTGTCCGAGGTGGTCGCCGAGATCGACGGCAAGACGATGATCGAGGCGAGCCGGCTCCGGGGGGACCTCGCCGAGCGCAAGGAGGACCTGAGCAAGCTGCGTGCGAACCTCCAGGGAAAGAAGACCGGACTCGAGGCGCGCCGGGAGCTTCTCGAATCGGCGCGGGCGAGCCGGGAGAACGCGCTGGCCGCCGTCCAACAACGGATCGCCGCCGATGAGCGGCACGAGCGCGACCTCGAGCGTGCCGCCCAGGACCTCACCGCCCGGCTGCGCTCATCCAGCCTTTCTCGTTCGGCAAGCGGCGCCGTCTCGCGGGCCGGGCTGGTATGGCCGCTGAACGGAGCCGTCACCTCCGGATGGGGTCGCCGGCGCGGCGGGTTCCACTACGGCATCGACATCGACGGCAACACCGGCGACCCCATCCGCGCGGCCAAGTCGGGGACGGTTGCCAACATCGACTGCGGGAGCGGCTACGGGATCTGCTCGATCATCGACCACGGCGGGGGCCTGGCCACGCTCTACGCCCACATGAGCCGCCGGGCGGTCTCCTCCGGCTCCGTCGACCAGGGGCAGGTGATCGGCTACGTCGGCTGCACCGGCTCGTGCAGCGGGTCGCACCTCCACTTCGAGGTCCGCGTCAACGGCGACCCGCAGAACCCCCGGGGGTTTCTGCCTTATGCTTAGGGCAGCTGGGGAGGCGGCGGCGGCAGGGAGTCGGCCAAGACCTGGACCACGTAGCCGAGCTGGATCGGCCCCCCGTTCCACTGCGATCTGCAGGTCTGCGGGGCCGACCAACCGTGGGCGGTGTTGACGGCGACGATCCCGCCCGGCGCCACCGGCTGGAGCGCCGGGGCAGGCTCGATGGGGTCCCCGCCGGGCAGGCGAAACACCACCTCGGCGTTGGGGTCCCCCTCCACCGAGTAGCCACCCTCGTGCGCCAGGCGATGGTGGAAGGAGCACAGGCTGACCAGGTTGGCGAGCGAGGTCTCCCCGCCCCTCGCCCAGTGGGTGAGGTGATGGCCGTGGAGGAAGCGGCGATGTCCGCAGCTGGGGAACCGGCATCGCCCCCGGTCGCGCCAACGAAGGGACGGCGGGCCGAGGGCGGGATCATCCGGCTCCGCCGCCCCACCGACAGGGGGGTACCGTCCGGCCCCTCGACCACCGAGAGCACCGAGGCGTCGCAGCCGATCCGCCGGGCGGTCTCGGGAGCGATCCCCTGCCCCTCGACCTCGCAGCGCCCCGGGCCACATCGCCCACCAGGCTGGCCGGGTCGACGTGGATCACCCGAGCGGAGTCATCCTCGCTCGACGAGGGCTCCCGGCCCGCCGTGGCGGCTCGGGCCATCTCGACCAGCACTTCGGCTCGCGAGGCGCCCCAGGAGTCGTCGGCATCGCCCGGGGGGTGGTCGGGGGGTGTGGGGATCGAGGCGGGCAGCGAGGCGTTGCCGGCGGTGGGCCCGAAGCTCCAAGTTGATCTCCTCGAGGGCGGCGGCCGCGGCGCCGTCCTCGAGGGAGAGCCGTCCGTGGATGACGAAGAACCCCTCTCGGTCGAAGGAGAACGACAGGTGGCGGCGCTCGTGGCGCCGGGCCGCCTCGGCCATTCAGCACCCGCCGGAACCCCCCCACCACCCTGGCCA
>JBOGWP010000129.1:0-3121 GCA_050693875.1 Actinomycetota bacterium | reverse complement strand
CGCGATCGAGGACCAGTTTGAGATCGTCCTCCAAAGTCTCCACCGGCGAGACCAATGGACGCCCTCCGATCGCCCCCTTAAGGATTCGGTAGACGACAAGCAGCACAATCAGGAGAAGGTCGACCGCGAGGATCTCCGCGCGACTACGGGCGTCTGTCTACCAAGCCGAGACGACGAAGGAGCGAAGCTGGAGATTTGGCGTCGGGCGCAGACGGTCTTCCAGCGGAAAGCACCCTTGGTCGAAGGGGCCGAGGAGGTCCTCAGATGCCTTGTTCACTCATTTACTCTTGCCCTCCTTACTCAGGGGGAAGAAAAGGTTCAAGTTCGGAGAATCTTTGAGAGCGGGCTAGAGGGCTATTTTGCACACGTGGCAATTGTCGAACGCAAAGGTTCCTCGTCCTTCGAGGATGTACTGAGAGCGACGGGAGCCTCCCGTGAAGAGTCCTGGTCTATCGGCAATAGCCTCCCTTCCGACATTGTCCCAGCACTTTCATGCGGCATGGGGGCCGTGTGGGTGGACGCCCATGTTTGGGAGTACGAAAGCCGAGAAACTCAAGAGGTTAAGGGGCACCTCCTACGTGCCGAACGCCTCAAGGATGTACCGCAGATACTGATGAGCCCCGTCGCCGAAACTGATGCCAACCAGACTGACCGTCAGAAAGAACGCCACGCCCATGTCGAAGTCCGGGCGAAGCGGCGAGATGCTCATATGCCTGGATACACGACGTGGGGAATCTGGTCGAGGAAAGGCCAAGGACCTGGACGTTGCCGATGTCGATCTTCCTCTGAAACTCTTCCCAACGGGCGCCGTCCATCTCGAGCGATTCGATGTAGGTGCGGACAAGCGCCCGCGCCTCGTCGTATAGGGGCTCGACCACCCAGAGTGTGTCGTCACCGTCGAAAATCAGAAGCCCGGCTCCCACAACTGACCCAGCGTACACGAGGGGTGTGACAGACTCCCGGGACCGATCCCGAATGCCCTAATGAGAGCGAAGCCTGCCTCGCCTGTCATCCGACAACCAGCTCGGTCCGAAGGGCACCAGCCCAGGTCGCGGTGGATCTCGCGGTAAGGATGAGCCGCCACCCTTCCAGGTCGAACAGCGGCCCATCCGCTCCAAGTCCACCTCGGATCTCGGCACTGGTCGGCCATCCGCACCCCTAAGCGCACACGGCGGTGGGCCGGTCTTCGGCGCAGAACCGTCGGGCTGTAGGCTGTAAATTCGGGGAGTATTGTCGCCGGTGCTGGCCCGAAGGCTGGGGGTACACCTTCCTGAGAGGCAAGCACTTGGCGAGCGGGCGCTCAATGGACTCCCGCTGGTACGCGTTCGTCGGAGGTCCTGAGGCAGGTGCCCGGCCTGGGGCGTTCTACAACAGACCTGGCGCGCCCTCTGCTGTTCGTAGGGGCACCGTCCTGGAGGGCCCTTCAGACGGCGCAGAACCGACGCCCGGAATGACGGGCACGACGACATGCATGGGACGCCAGATCGGCACGTCGGGCGCTGCCGGCAGGGGGTTCCGCCCCTCCTCGGGGGAGAGCGAGGGAGTCGGGCAGGATCCCGTGTTGTGCTACAAATAGCACGTGATCAGCGTCGGGGTGCGGGAGCTGCGGCAGCGGGCAAGTGAGCTGCTCCGGCGCGTGCAGGCGGGTGAGACGATCGAGGTGACTGATCGGGGTCGGCCGGTAGCCGTTCTCGCCCCACTTCCCGACGCGGGGCCGCTTCAGCGGCTCCGGACGGCCGGGGAGCTGAATCCACCCAGCGCCGACCTCGATGACCTCCTGGAGCCCATCCCCTTGGAGCCGGGGCAGGAGGCCCCGTCGAGGGTGCTGGCGCGTTTGCGTCGCGATGAGCGCTGAGCGGGTCACCTACCTCGAATCCTCCGCCATCGTCAAGCTGGCGGTCCGAGCGCCGGAGTCGGCTGCGCTCCGCCGCTACCTGCGACGCCGGCGGCCCATAGTGTCGAGCGCTCTCGCTCGCACGGAGGTCGCACGGGCCCTGCTACCCTTCGGACCGGCGCCCCGCACCCGTGGGCAGGAGGTTCTTGCTCGCCTGGAACTGGCGAGGGTGAGCGACCGGGTCCTCACGGCCGCCGGAAACCTGCTTCCTGTCGAACTGCGCTCCCCTGGACGCCATTCATCTGGCGACCCTCCTGCAACTCGGGGCCAATCTCGGTCGAATGGTCAACTATGACGAGCGCATGGCTGCCGCCGCCAGGAATCTTGGGCTTGCGGTGGCGGCGCCAGCGTGAGCGGGGGTTCCCAGCCCTCCCCCCCAAGGGAGCACAGAACGGCTCAGCAGAGTACCCGGGTGTGTCCGGGGTGGGGGCGCCCAGAGCCGACCTCCGGAAGCGCTCACGAGTCCGTGCTTACCTCAGGTCTTGAGATTGCGTGGGCAAGACCTTGCTTCCAATATGCTACAGTTTGTGTACACATGCACCGGAACCGAGTGGGCGTTCGAGAGCTGCGCCAAAACCTCTCCCGGTACCTTCGCCGCGTGGGCAAGGGTGAGCGACTTGAGGTGACGGAGCGAGGCAAACCGGTGGCGGTGCTTGGTCCACTCGACGAGTCCGCGTCGGCCCTCGGGAGATTGGTGGCTTCGGGACGGGCGACGCCGCCCGAAGGCGACCTCCTCGACCTCGCCCCGCCGAGGGGGCCGGTCACCACGAAGGGCACCGACGCCCTTGGGGAGCTCCGCGAAGAGCGCGGGTAGCCCGTGGCCGGGCAACTCCTGTACCTCGACTCCTCGGCCATTGTGAAGCTCGTCGTGCCCGAACCAGAGACGAAGGCCGTTCGCGAGCTCCTACGATCCTGGCCCCAGCGGGTGTCGAGCGTGGTGGCTCGGATCGAGGTGGAACGGGTCGCGAGACGGATCGGGGGTGGCGCGATCCGGAGGGCGCGCACAGTCCTCTCGAGAATCGCGCTCGTGGAGATCGACGAGGACGTGGTTCGGAGAGCCGCCGCGCTCGACCCGGTCGAGCTCAGAACCCTCGACGCCATCCATCTGGCGACCGCGATCTCCCTTGGGAGGGACCTGGGAGCGCTCTGCGCCTACGACATCCGCCTCGGTACCGCTGCCGTCTCGAAGACCATCGACGTGCTCGCCCCCGCCTGAGGGGAGGACTC
>JBOGWP010000128.1:0-5608 GCA_050693875.1 Actinomycetota bacterium | reverse complement strand
CGGCCAGGACGCGCAGCTTGTATGAAGCCGGGTACTGCCGGCGTTGCGCCCGCTCCAGGACCTCCGGATCGGGATCGTTCACCTGTCGAGCGTCAGGGCGCGGGCCCTCGCTCGTCGCAACAGCCATAGCCATGAAGAAGACCTCCTTCTCGCCCTCTGGGGTCAATGATTCGCCGCGTAGCTTGTCTCACGCGAGGTTGACACAGAGGGCCGCCAGGGGCGCACCTTCAAGCGGGGCCCGGCAGGCACCGAGCAATGTGAGGTCCTGCCGGCATTGAACGCCGCCAGAGGCTCGGCTCGCCGAGCGAGCGAGGCGGGCCGACATTGAGGACCGCGGCCGGAGGCTTGGCTCGCCGAGCGAGGCGAGGCCCTGCCGGCATTGAACGCCGCCGGAGGCTCGGCTCGCCGAGCGAGCGAGGCGGCCCGACATTGAGGACCGCGGCCGGAGGCCGCCCCTTGCTTTTCCAGCCCGTACCGGGAAGCGAAGCGACCCGCCAGTGCTACTGCTCGCCTTGATCGTGCAGGCCGGCATTGGGGTATCGGTGATCCGGCCCGACTGGGGCCCATACCCGACTGGATCGGCTGGGTGACGTGGGTTGGAGCGTGCTCTGGCTGGTGATGCTCCGCCGAACTGAGGACGTGACGAGGATGCCCGCGTCGGCGGGCCGGGTGCCCGGCGACCCCCGCTGCGCGGGGCGTTCGGGGGCTGGCGCTACCATGGGACGTGCCCGATCGCCAGCTCCCCGGCTCCGACCTGATCGACGCGGGCATCCTCGACCTGAAGGAGGGCGTGGAGTCCCTCGGGGCCCTGGTCGTGTCGATCGGCTCCCCGCGCCTTCGCATCCTCGGCTTCGAGGTGCCGGAACTGCCGATCGACTCGCCCGAGCATCGTCTGTACCGCTTGCTGGAGCGAGAGGACCCCAGAACCGCCCATTCCCGCTACAACGCTCTGGTCCGGAGGCTGGTGAGCTTCGAGCGGGCGGTGGAATGCGGAGGCTGACGACCGTCGATGGTGTCCGGCGGTTCATGGCCGAGCTTGGGAGGGCGGCCGGGGAGCCGACCAGCGTGTACTTCACCGGGGGGGTGACGGCGATCCTCCACGGGTGGCGGGAGGCTACGATCGACGTCGACCTTACCATCGTTCCCGAGTCCGACGAGCTGCTCCGGGCGCTCCCGAGGCTGAAGGAGACCCTTCGCCTCAACGTCGAGCTCGCCGCTCCCGACCACTTCATCCCGGAGCTGCCCGGCTGGCGGGAGCGGAGTCTGTTCATTGCCCTGGAAGGAGCGGTGACATTCTTCCACTACGACCTTTACTCGCAGGCCCTTGCGAAGATCGAGCGCGGCCACAGCCAGGACACGGACGACGTGCGCCGCATGCTGGGAGAGGGGCTGGTCGAGCCCGACCGCCTGCTCGACTTCTACGACCGTATCGAGCCCGGCCTCTACCGATTCCCTGCGATCGACCCGGCTTCCTTCCGCAAGGCGGTCCTGGCCGCCGTCCAGGGCTGCTAACGACGCCGACGCTGCGCCTCGCCGTCTCGGCTGCCGTTCGGGCAGCATTCATCCACCGCTCAGCGCTGCCAGAACGCTGACGGGCCCGTCAGCGACCCGTCCGCTTCGGCGGGGGAGGCTTCCCCGCTTCGGTCTCCACTCCCATCACCCGGGCGAACGCCTCCAGGTCGTCGGCCAGCACCTTCAGAGCCTGGGCGCTAAGGCGTTGCAGCTCCCTCGCCCGCTTCGCCCGGTCCGCCGCGGCGGCGCCGGCCGCAGCCGCGGCCTTCTCGAGCGCGGGGGCCTCGCGCAGCGCGGCTCGCACCTCCCGGTCCTTCAGCGCCGCGGCCTCCTCGCCCGCCCGGGCCGCAGCCTGGGCCAGCGAGGCGGCCACCGCCTCGGACCCTCGCTCGATCGCCGGCCGCAGCACGTCGAACGCCGGCCGGGAGGGACCCGTTCCGGGGCGCGAGCGCGCCGGATTGACCCCGGGGAGGTCCGGCACGACGATCAGGGCCCCCTCCGGGACGCGGCGCATCTCCTTGAGGTAGGGGTTCGCCTCGAGCAGGGCGCGCTCGGCCTCCCTGGCCTTGGCCGCAGCCCCGCGTCCCGAGATCGCGTGGAATCGCCCGACCAGGTCGGAGATCTTCCGCTCGCCCTCGAAGGTCTCCAGCCGCATTTGACGTCTCCTCCCCCTAGGGTGCCACGACGTTGAGGGCCTGCCAGGGCGGCCCGAGGCCGGTACCCATCGAGGCGGCCCGGATCGGCCCGCTCGTCACGTTGCCCAGGACCGTGAACGGCCCGGCGGGAACCTCGAGGACGATGGCCGGGACCTCCCGGGCCCCTCGACGTAATTGCCGCCGGCGATGGCGGCCCCGCCTGCGACCCGTACCACCGCCTGCGCCTTTTCCGAGGCGAGCAGGCACCGGTTGTCCGAGAGCGTGCAGGAGCCCGCAACCGCCACCTCGACCGCGGGCGAGAGCCCGAAGGCCTCGGCGAGGTTGCCCCGCACGCCGACGGTTTCCCTGCCCCTCGGGAGGCGCACGATCCGCTCGGGGGCGACGAGGAACACGGCGGCCTTCACCGCCACGTACGCCACCGTGCCGATGACCCTTCCAGTGCCGGGGCGCGGTGCCGGCCGCACCCGGATCCCCACCACTCCGAGGTGTCGGGTGCGCCGGCCTCGCGGGTGCGCCTGGCCGTGTTGCCGGCGATGTCGGCGTGCCGGAATGGTCCGACCACCTCGATCCCGGCGAAACTTGTCCGTCGGCCCGATGTCGGAGACATCGTTGCCCGAGACGGCGACCGAGGAGGACCCCACGACATGGATGCCCGTGCGTCCCGTTGTCGCCAGGGCCCCCCGCCCGACCCCGCGCACGGTGTTGCCGGCGATGCGGACCTGCTCCGCCACCACCGCCCGGATCCCGGAGACGAAGGCTCCTTGTCCGGCGTCGGCCCCGACGTCGCTGATGGAGTTGCCCTCCACGGTGAGGTCGCCCGCGTCCGACCCGTCGGTCATCACGATCCCGCCGCCGGCCCGCTCCACGACGTTGCCGGTGACGATCGCCGAGGCGATCCGTCCGCGCAACGCGATCCCTATCCCCCCGACGCGCGCGACCCGGTTGCCGGCGATCCGCACCCGCTCCATCTCGCCGGTGAGCTCGGTCGGGACGAGGGCGATCCCGTCGCCTGCCCCTGCGTTCTCCCTTCCGGCACCGGCGACCTCGTTCCCCTCCACGGTGGCGGCGTCGCTGCCCACCACGATCCCGTTGCCGGCGGCCCAGACCGTGTTGTGCCGTACCGCCACGTGCGAGGGGGACGCCCCGGCCATGGTCCGCCCCCGGGCGAGCACCCCCGCCGAGCGGCAGTAGAGCAGCGTGTTGCCGGCAATGCGGGTCTCGAGCAGCGAGAGCACCAGCCCGTCGATCGCCACGCCGAGCGCGGCGGCGAGAATCAGGTTGTCCTCGATGAACAGGTTGGCGACGGCCGCGGCCCGGAACCCGGCGGTCACCTCGAGGCCGGAGATCTTCTGGCCGCCGGAGGCGACAACCACGATTCCGGCCCCCCCGGCCAGCGCGTTCTCGCGCAGGAAGCACTCGACCGCAAACCTCGGTGAGCGCGATCGCCGGCCCCCTGATCCCAGGAACCCGAGGGGGCCCGCCGGCGCGCCGGCCGTGTCCTGCCCCCGCCCGCGCCCGATCTGGAGCACGACGCAGCGCTGCACGGTCACCCCGGCGCTGTTGCGAACGAGGACCCCCATCCCCGTCGCCGCCGCCAGCCCTCCCTCGACGGCCCGCTCGGGGGCGACCGCCGCGGTCAGGATGGTCATCTCCTCAACCCTGACGCCCGCGGAGCCGTTCACGGCCACCGCCGGGCCTGCTCCCGTGTGGAGCAGCACCGTGCGCCACCCCGCCCCGTGCAGGGTCACCGACCGCGCCCCGCCGATCGTCACCGTCGCGGCGAGCCGGTAGGTGCCCGGCGCCACGCAGACCTTGCCCCCAAGGCGCGCACCTGGTCAATCGCCCGCTGGATGGTGAGCGCCCCGCTGGCGTGCGACTCTGGGGTGACGCAGACCGAGCAGTCGCACCCCGCCCCCCCGGCCTCCGGAGGCCACAGCGTGCGGCAGTCGATCTTGTCGTCGGGAAAGGTGACCACGGCGAGGCGGCAGAAGTGGTGAGGATCCCCCGCGGGGGCGCGGCGTCGAGGATCTCCACGGAGGCGTCCGCGACGCGGGCCGCGAAGGACCAGTGGTCCCCGGCATGGAACGCTCCTCCGGCGGGATCGGTGGAGAAGGTGACCTGCACCCCGTCCTCGAGGACGAGCGTCACGGGCGGGGTCGACGCGGCGGGAACGGGGATCACGCCCCCGGCGGCGTCGATGTCGGCCACGACGACCCCGTTGGGGTCGCGCACGAGCCCCTCCTGGTCCAGCGGACCACCCGAGTGTGCCGCGCGGCATCGGTGGGGTCGAAGGTCCCGGCCGGGAGCGAAGCCGCCAGCGTGATCGTCTCCGCCACGTCGTCGACCGCCGCGACCTTGCGGATCACCCCCGGCTTGCCGTACAGCTCGAGGTGGTCGTCGGTCACTTCCACCCAGTCGCTGGGGGAGAAGCACAGCACCGAATCGCGCCCCGTCCGCACGACGGTGAGGACGTTCCTCGCCAGGCTGAGGCCGATCACGGCGGTGGCCACCGAGCCGTTGTCGCGCGACCACGTGAATGTGGCCGTCCCCCCGGGCCCCGGGTCGTGGATCTCCACCCGGTAGAGGCGGTTCTCGGTGCCCCGGTAGCCGCCGTTGGGAGGGATCGTGCACGGGTCGTCGTCCTCCGTGACGCCGGCGGCGGCGGTCGTCAGCCTGCCCGCAGAGGGAGCGGTATGGTCCGCCCATCCCGGGATTGCGTCGTCGGGCGTGTCGCAGGCGAGCGTCCCCGGCGCCCCGTCGCCCCATGGGTCGAATAGGCGCACCTGCCAGACGGTCTGGAGGCGGGTGGTCGTGTCCACCCCCACGGCCTTCTCGAGGAGGTCGGCCTCGGTGAGGTAGGTCACCTCGCGCCGCCACACGTCGAGATAGGCGAGGTGGGGGCCGCCGCCCTGCGGAAGGGGGGCCAACGCGGCGGCGGCGGGGAGGTAGGGCTGGTCCTCGTACGCAACCGGCTGGGTGCCGCGCACCTCCCCGAGCGAGGCGTCGTAGAGGAGGGCTCGGCCCCCCGGTTCTCGGCGAGCAGCCCGTCGGCGTAGAGGCGCCCGTGCCCGATCGTGAGCGCCCCGCCGGCGAGGTCGATCCGAAAGGCCTCGGGGGTCTCGCGGGGGACGGTGCAGCGCCCGATGACATCGATGGTCTCGGCGCGCAGGCGCCGGTCGACGATCGCGGCCAGCTCGTTGAAGTCGGCGTCGAGCATGACCCGGCCCTGCTGCATGAAGACCGCGGCGTGGTCGTCGGACGGGTCGAAGGTGAACCTCGTGTAATCGCCGCCCCCGCTGATGGGATTACCATTCGTCACCAGAGGTCTCCTTCCGGGAACGCTACTGTCGCTCGTCCCACGAGGACTGAAATGAGACGGCGTCCCGGGAGGACGGCCTCGGAGGCCTGACGCCAGCAAGGGTGTCGTCCCTCGAGGACTG
>JBOGWP010000127.1:0-7995 GCA_050693875.1 Actinomycetota bacterium | reverse complement strand
CAGTCCTCGAGGGACGACACCCTTGCTGGCGTCAGGCCTCCGAGGCCGTCCTCCCGGGACGCCGTCTCATTTCAGTCCTCGTGGGACGAGCGACAGTAGCGTTCCCGGAAGGAGACCTCTGGTGACGGATGGTAATCCCATCAGCGGCATCGTCGACAGGCTCGGCCGCCCCCTGCGGGATCTGCGCATCTCGGTGACCGACCGCTGCAACTTCCGCTGCGTCTACTGCATGCCGAGCGACGTCTTCGGCCGCGACCACGTCTTCCTGCCCCGCTCGGAGATCCTCAGCTACGAGGAGATCGCCCGCGTCGCCGCGGTCTTCGCCGGCCTGGGGGTGCGGAAGGTCCGCCTCACCGGCGGTGAGCCGCTGGTGCGCCGCGACCTCGACCGTCTGGTGGCCATGCTCGCCGGGATCCCCGGGCTCGACCTCACGCTGACCACGAACGGGTCGCAGCTCCCGGAGCAAGCCGAGCGCCTCGCGCGGGCGGGCCTGCAGCGGGTGACGGTGAGCCTGGACGCCCTCGACGACGTGGTCTTCCGCGCCATCACCGACGCCGCCGTCCCCGTCGCGACCGTGCTCGCCGGGATCGACGCCGCCGCCGCAGCCGGGCTCTCCCCGGTGAAGATCAACACCGTGGTGAAGCGGGGGGTCAACGAGGAGAGCATCCTGCCGCTCGCCCGCAGGTTCCGCGGGACCGGCCACGTCGTCCGGTTCATCGAGTACATGGACGTCGGGCACACCAACGGCTGGCGGCGCGAGCAGGTCGTGCCGGCGGCCGAGATCGTGGCGATGATCGACGCCGAGATGCCGCTCGAGCCCGCAGAGGCGGCCTACCGGGGAGAGGTGGCGCGCCGGTGGCGATACCGCGACGGCTCGGGCGAGGTCGGCGTCATCGCCTCCGTGACCGCGCCGTTCTGCGGCGACTGCACCCGCGCCCGCATCTCGGCGGACGGGAAGCTCTACACCTGCCTGTTCGCCACCGCCGGGCACGACCTGCGGCCCCTGCTGCGCGGCGGGGCGAGCGACGACGAGCTCTTCGAGGCGATCGCAGGCGTCTGGGGCATGCGCACGGACCGATACTCGGAGATCCGCAGCGAGCAAACCGCCTCGTGGCCGAAGGTCGAGATGTCCTACATCGGGGGCTGACCGGATCAGCCGCCGCGATCCTCAGCCCCTTTTCCGCTCACCAGCCGGACCGCCTCGAGTGCCCGCTCGAGGAACGAGTGCGCTTCCACCTCCACCTCGGACTCCGCCCGACCCAGCGCCCTCCCGACGGCGAAGGCAGTGAGCAGGGCGAAGTACCGCTGCGGGCCAGCCTCGGCGGCTACCTTGCCGAGGTCGAGCAGAACTTTGACGTCCCCGGGGGCGGGGCCGAGCGGGCGATCGGGCGGCACCTGCAGGTGCTCGTCGAGCATGCGGAACCAGTCGTCCAGTTGAATCATGTCGCCTCTCCTCAGCCAAAAAGACAAAGATGTAATTGTGGTTCGGTTCGGTTTCCCTGACCGCGAGACGCGCAACTTCGAAAGTGTTCGGTATAGTTCGATAGGCGATGAGCGAACACTTTTTACCCGGGCGGAGGCGGGGGCGCCCCCCTGGTATGGAAGTCTACGCACGCCTCGACAGCCAGATCGGCGACCTGTGGGAACGCCTCGGCGGCCTGCCCAGTCCCGTCGAGGCAGCAGACATCTGGCGCCGCATCTGGTTCGAGGAGGCCCACCACTCGACCGCCATCGAGGGGAACACCCTCGTGCTGAAGCAGGTCGAGGTGCTCCTCTCCGAAGGCCGCGCGGCCGGCGACAAGGAACTTCGCGAGTACCTGGAGGTGCGCGGGTATGCCGACGCTGCCGACTGGATTTACACGCAGGCGATCAGCCGCGGCTCTTGGGGCGCCCGTCAACTTCTCACCCTGACCGAGGTCCGCCAAGTTCATCGTGTCCTCATGACGCCGGTCTGGGACGTCGCCCCACACCCTGATGCCACCGATCGAGAAGGTCCGGGGAACTTCAGAGAGTACGAAATCCAGGTATTTACGGGGGGCATGAGGCCAACCTCCTGGCGCCTGGTACCGGCCAAGACCGAGGCGTGGATTCAGGAGGTTAACGAACTGCAGCCACGAACTCTCCTGTTCCCAGAGGATCTGGCGAGGCTGCACGCCTGGTTCGAACAAATCCACCCGTTCCTCGATGGCAACGGGCGGGCGGGGCGCCTGCTGCTCAACCTCGTCCTCGTCCGCCTCGCTTATCCGCCAGCCATCATCTACAGGCGGCAACGCAGCGACTACCTTTTCGCGTTGCGCCGCGCCGACCAGGGTGATCCCGGGCGACTCGGCGAGCTCATCGCTCGGGCCGTTCTCGACAACCTCTACCGCTTCGTGGTCCCGGCCGTCGCCGGGCCCGGCCGCCTCGTCCCTCTGGCCGCGCTGGCGGACGATCGGATCAACGCGGCGGCCCTGCGAACCGCCGCGGTTCGCGGTCGGCTGCGGGCGACGCAGGGGGCCGAGGGTCAATGGCGCAGCACCCGGAATTGGGTCGAGGAGTACCTGTCCACCCGCTACCGGCGAGGCGCATGAACGTCCTCGGCGCCGTGCTCGCCGGCGGCCCCGCCCGGCGGATGGGGCGCGACAAGGCCCTCCTCGACTGGGAGGGGACGCCGCTCGCCGTCCGCGTCGTCAACCGGCTGAGGGAGGCGTTGGGCGAGGTGGTCGTGGTGGCGAAGCGAACCCGCCCCCTCGAGGAGCTGGGGCTGCGGGTGGTGGCCGACCCCCTCGAGGTCCAGACGCCGCTTGCCGGCATCCTCGCCGCCCTCCGGGAAGCCGGCGGCCGCCCGGTGTTCGTCGTCGCGTGCGACATGCCCTTCGTGAACCCGTCGCTGGTCCGGAGGATCGTCGAGCTCGCCGAGGGCTACGAGGCGGGCGCGCCGGTGAAGGCCGGACGGTTGGAGCCCCTGCACGCCCTGTGGGGGCCGCAGGCGGAACCGGCGATCCTGCACTCGATCGAGGCCGGCGACCTCGCCGCCCACCGGGTGCTCGAGCGGCTGGAGCTGCGCCGCATCGAGGAGCCGGAGTGGCGGCCGCTCGACCCCGGTGGCCGGTCGTTCGCCAACGCCAACACGCCGCAGGACCTGGAGAAGTTGAGGGGTGATCGTGCGATAGGCTCTCCAGGTTCCGGGTAGGTGCCACGTGGTTCGTCCCCCGGCGAGGTGAAGGTTGGCCCCCATCTCCGACTGGCCGGTCATCCGGCAGATCCGTGCCGGCGACCCGAAGGGGCTCGGCGAGACCGCCCGCTCCCGCCGGAGCCTCACCCTCATTCCCCGCACCGCCACCGCGGACCGGACCGTCCGGTCGGTCTGCCCCTACTGCGGCGTCGGATGCGGCCAGCTCGTCTACGTCAAGGACGACCGGATCACCGACATCGAGGGGGATCCCGACTCCCCCATCTCGCAGGGCTGCCTCTGCCCGAAGGGCGCGGCGACCTTCCAGCTCGTGACCGGGTCGCACCGGGTTCGCGGCGTCCTCTACCGCCGCCCGCACGGCACCGAGTGGGAGCCGATCCCCCTCGATGAGGCCCTGGACATGGTCGCGGAGCGCACCAAGCGCGCCCGCGACGAGCACTGGCAGGTGGCCACCGATGACGGGGAGGTGGTCCGCCGCACGATGTCGATGGCCCACCTCGGCGGCGCCACGCTCGACAACGAGGAGAACTACCTGATCAAGAAGCTGTTCACCGCCCTCGGCGTCGTCCAGGTGGAGAACCAGGCCCGGATATGACACTCCTCGACGGTCCCCGGTCTGGGGACCTCGTTCGGTAGGGGCGGGGCGACCACGTTCCAGCAGGACCTCGCCAACGCGGACTGCATCGTCATCCAGGGGTCGAACTTCGCCGAGTGCCACCCGGTGGGCTTCCGCTGGGTGATGGAGGCGAAGCGGCGCGGGGCGACGATCATCCACGTCGACCCCCGCTTCACCCGCACCAGCGCGGTCGCCGACCTCCACGTGCCGATCCGTGCGGGCGCCGACATCGCCTTCCTGGGCGGGATCGTCAACTACATCTACGAGCACGGCCGCGCTTTTCGCGACTACGTCGTCAACTACACGAACGCCCCCGCGATCGTCTCCGAGGACTTCCGCGACACCGAGGACTCGACGGGTTGTTCAGCGGATGGGATCCCGAAAGAGGCGTGTACGACCCGAAGAGCTGGCAGTACGAGGGGACGAGGTCCCGCGGTGTACGACGTTCGAATGACAGTGGCGCACGACACGAGGGGACAGTGGGACCTTCGCCCGGGGTGGCCGGGGCTGTGACCTTCTGTATCAAACGGCCGTGTTGCCTTCGTCCAGCCGGCGGCCTGAAGGCAGCTCCCGTCGCGGCCGGCCCTTCATACAGGCTGACCTCCGCCCGCTACGGACCGCCATGGGAGAGCGACTCAGCCGCCGTGGCGTGGTGGGCCCGTTCGACGTCGACTTCGCCGCTGCCCGGGACGCCGCTGGCAATTAGGCCGCCTACGCGCTGGAGATCAATCTACGCAAAGAGGTACGTTCCTCCGAGGAGTTCCCGTGACCGCCGAGTCCTACGGAACCACCGGTCTCCAAGCAGCATCCTCCTGCGCTGGTGGCGGCGTGCAGGTGTCCGAGTTCCGTCCCCGCAGCGGTTCGGAGCTGACCAATCTGTCGTGTCTGCCGTCCGAGGCAATCGTAGAGTGGGACCGTGCATCCTGATGTGCGCTCTGCGGTCTCGCTGTCAAACCTGCGCGGGGTACCGGCCGAGCTTCTCGACGAGCTCATGACGGGCGCGGTCAGGGTGAAGATCCCTGCCGGGTCGGTGACGCATCGGGAAGGCGAAGGCGCCTCGCATCTGGAACTCGTCATCTCCGGCGTCGTCCGAGTGTTCGTAACTGCACCCGATGGCCGCACGATGACCATCCGGTACTGCCGGCCCGGTGCGCTGATCGGGGCCATGTCCGTGTTCGCCAACGAGTTTGCGATGCCGGCGACGACGCAAGCGTTGGTCGACGCGGAACTGCTGAGGATGTCTCCGAGCGTCGTTTGCCGCGCGGCGGAGCGAGACTTCCTAGTCGCCCGAGCCTTCCTGGGCGAGCTCAGTGAACGGGCGCGGAGCTTCGTCTACGAAATCCCCGGCAGCGCTTTCGCCACAGTGCGGCAGCGCGTGGCCCGGCACCTGCTCGACCTCGCCTCGGAGCCCGGGCCGGAGCCAGCGTCGGAACGGCGGCCAGGACAGGAACTCATCGTCCGGGTCAGCCAGCAGGAGCTGGCGGACGCCGTGGGGACGGTTCGGGAGGTCGTCGTACGCGTGCTGCGCGAACTGCGCCGGGAGGGCGCGGTGCGGACCGAGCGCGACCGCATCCTCATCATCGACCCGGCCCTACTGATCTAAGAATGGGATGGAACTCAAGTTCCTGACAGGGACCGTCCGACGGTCCAGACTTCCGCCATGACGACAGTGACGACCCCGACAGGAGACCAGCTCAGGCTTGACTCGCACGCCGTCGACGAATTCGCAACGACCCTGCGCGGCGAAGTTGTTCGTCCGGGCGACGGTAGCTACGAGGACCAACGGAGGGTGTGGAACGGGTCGATCGATCGGCATCCGGCCCTCATCGCTCGCTGCGCCGGAGTGGGGGACGTTATCGCCGCGGTGCGGTTCGCGAGGACGCACGGCCTCCAGGTCGCGGTACGGGGTGGAGGCCACAGCTTTCCCGGTTACTCAGTCTGCGACGGGGGCATGGTCATCGACCTTGGCCTGATGAAGGGCATCCGCGTCGATCCTGAGAGGTGCACGGTCCGGGCGCAGCCGGGCGTGGTGCTGGGGGAGCTCGACCACACGACGCAGGCGCTCGGCCTCGCGGTGCCAACGGGAGCCGTCACCCACACGGGCCTCGCCGGGCTGACGCTCGGGGGCGGCATCGGCTGGCTGATGCGCAAGCATGGTCTGACGATCGACCAGCTGCTGGCGGTGCACCTGGTGACCGCCGACGGCGAGGGGGTCACGGCGAGCGCGGAGCGAAACCCGGAACTGTTCTGGGGGGTCCGCGGCGGCGGCGGCAACTTCGGTGTCGTCACCCACTTCGAGTTCCTTCTGCACCCGGTCGGACCGACCGTGCTGGCCGGTCTCGTCCTCTGGCCCCTGGAGGACGGCCCGAAGGTCGTGCGGTTCTATCGCGACTGGTGCGCCGACGCCCCGGACGAGCTCACCACCGCGCTGGTCCTGCGGAAGGCACCCGCCGTGGACGTTATCCCGGAAGAGCTGCACGGGCGGCAGGTCGTCGGCGTCGTGTGCTGCTGGGCCGGTTCGCTCGACGCGGGCGAGCGGGTGCTCCATCCGCTTCGGACGTTCGGGAATCCCCTCCTCGACCTCTGCGCGCCCCGGCCGTTCGTCGAGCACCAGTCGATGCTCGACCCGAGCTACCCTCACGGCCTGTGGGCCTACCTGCGGGCCTGCGACGTGCCGGCACTGACCGATGACGTCGTGGGGATCACCCTCGACCAGGCCGCGCGCATCGAGTCCCCCCGATCGGCGGTGACGATCTGGCAGCTCGGTGGGGCCGTCGAGCGTGTCGGCGCGGACGACTCCGCCTTCGCCGGCCGCTCCAGCGGCCACATCTTCAACATCACGGGCGCCACCGACAGCGCCGAGGGCTTCGATCGGGAGAGCGCCTGGGCGCGCGACATGTGGTCCGCCCTGTCGCCTCATCACACCGGCGTGTACGTGAACTTCCTGATGGACGAGGGGGAGGCGCGTATCCGTCAGGCGTACGGGGCTGCAAAGTACCATCGGCTCACGTCGCTCAAACGCAAGTACGACCCCGGCAACTTCTTCCGCCTCAATCAGAACATCCCACCCGCTTGATGGGCCGGACAAGAGATGCAAACTGTCGCCCAGGTGCAAGTTCCGAGAATCCTTCTTCTCGGAAGAGAAGGCCCCGGTAGACTTCCGAGAATGCGCACGGGCGCAGGCGCGAAACACCCGAAGTCACTTCCGAGAACAGGAACGGGTGCCGGTGCGGCCGAACTCACAGCGGCGGTTGGGAGGTACGTCGCCTGGCTGGAGCGTCAGCCGCTCGCCACGTCGACCCGCCGCGCCTACCGCACGAAAGTGACCGCCTTCGCCGGTTGGCTCACGGCGTCGGGGAGGGGAGGGGGCGATCCCCTGACGGACCCCAACGCTCGGGACTACGCTGTCCGCGACTTCAAGGGCCACCTCAAAGATCAGCGCTACTCGCCGCGCACGGTCAACCTTGCCTTGGCGGCCCTCGACAACTTCTACCGCTTCGTCGGGCTCGGCAGCCCTTCGGTCCGCAGGGAGGAGCTGCCCAACGAGGCGCCGCGGGCGCTCGATCTCCACTCCCAGCGTCAGCTGCTGCGTGCCATCGAGCGTCGATCAGCCGGCAACCATCCGATTCCCAGCCCGGCGTCCAGCCGCCCGCCCGAGAGGTGATCGATCGTCGTGAGAATCTTGGCCAGCACGACCGGTGCGTAGTAGGGGACGTTCACGACCGCGACGCCGAGTCGGGCAGCCTTCGTGTGTCCGGCGACGAAGGCGAGGATGGCCAGCGGGTCGTGCACGCGGTGGTACGGAGGAGGAAGCGCGGGAGCATCCCCCTCGAGTGGGGACAGAAGGCGCTGGAAGGTCCACAGAGATGAGTAGCCGCACTCCTCCGCCAGCCGCGCGATCCCCACGCAGTTTTCCGAGTTCGCCCACGAGCCCGAGACGGGCAGGCGAAGCCGAGCTTCACGCCGCTACCTTACCGGGGCGCCGCCCCGGCCGGCCCGGCGCGCCGGACGGCGCGCGATCCGACCCGGTTCCGGAGCACGCCGACGGCCTCCACCTCGAGCTCGACCTCGTCGCCGGGAGAGAGCTCCCGCCCGAGATCGAGCCCGCAGCAGCCTCCCGGCGTGCCCGAGCCGTAGACGTCGAGGGGGTAGACATCCTCGGCCTGCGAGACGTGGGCCAGCATCTCGCTCCAGCCCCAGTGGGCCC
>JBOGWP010000126.1:0-24601 GCA_050693875.1 Actinomycetota bacterium | reverse complement strand
AGGCGAGCCCTGGAGGAGCGCGACCCCACCTGCGTGATTCCCGGCTGTCCCAACCGGCGCAGGCTCGAGATCGACCACGTGATCCCGCGGTGCCGGGGAGGGCCGACCCGCTTTGGGAACCTGTGCCAGTGCCCGGCGCATCACCGTCAGAAGACCTTCGGGGGCTGGAGGCTGAGCGGCGGGCCCGGGGGCGTGGGCGTGGGTGTGGAGCCGCCGCGGGTGCCGGCGACCGACTGGGGGCGCTGGCCGCCGAACCTACCCAGCCCGCCGGAGTAGCGTCGCCAACTGTCGCCCGAAATGACTCGCCAACTGTCGCCCGAAATGACTCGCCTCGCTCAACATGACCGTCCCCCGGACGAGGTCCTACTCGAGGCCCGGGGGCGCGGGACTCCCCGGGTGAGGCGCGCAGCCAGCCAAGAGCATCAGCAGCCCAGCAGCAAAGACGAATCATGCCTTCTTGGACGCTCGCAGCGCCCCGCGGCGTTCCCTCGACGCCGATCCTGCTCCGATTGGAATGGAGGGCTGACCTTTGCGGACGGCGGCCGATATCCTCGGCCCCGCCATGCGTATCGGGGTCAACCTGCTGTTTCTCGTCCCTCGCGAGGGGGGCGGTGCGGAAACCCTGCTCACGAACCTGACCTCGGCGCTGCTCGATACCGAGCGCGACCTTGTGGTCTTCGCTCTCCGCGGGTTCTCGGCGGCCTATCCCGACATCGCCGCCCGCGCGGAGGTGGTCGAGGCCCCCTGGTCGTCGCCCAACCAGGCTCTCCGCATCCCTGCCGAGCACACCTGGCTGCCGGTCGAGGTCCTCAGGCGGCGAATCGACGTGCTGCACCACGGCGTGGGGACGGTGCCGCTCGTGAAGGCGCGGCCGACGGTTACCACGGTGCACGACATCCAGTACCGGCACTATCCGCAGAACTTCGTGCCTGCGAAGCGCCTCTGGCTGCGGGCCAACCTTCCCCTAGTAATGCGATCGAGCGAGGTGGTAACCGTGCCAAGCGCCTTCGTCAAGGCCGATCTCGAGCGGGCATTTGGGGTTCCCCCCGAGCGCGTGATGGTGGTGCCGTTCGGCAGTGAGCGGCTCTTCGGCGACTCGCCCGCCGAGGCCGATGAGGTGCGCGACCGCTACCGCCTCGACCGCCCGTTCTTCCTTTTCCCGGCGAGGGCATACCCGCACAAGAACCACCACTTCCTCATCCGCGCCTATGCCCCGCTTGCCGACGAGGCCGATCTGGTGCTGACGGGGGCGTCCTGGCCCCACGACGCCGCCGTCGCCGCTGAAGCCGAGCGCCTCGGGCTGCAGGGACGAGTCCGGCGGTTGGGGCTCGTCCCGAGAGGGGATCTCGCCGGGCTCTACCGCGCCGCGCTCGCCTTCACCTTCCCGAGCCGTTTCGAGGGCTTCGGTGCGCCGGCCCTCGAGGCGATGAGCCTCGGCTGCCCCGTCGTCGCATCGAACGCCGCGTCGCTGCCCGAGGTCGTCGGCGATGCGGGGATCCTGCTCGACCCCACCGACGAGGACGCCTGGACCAAGGCCATGAGCCAGATGGTCACGCGGCCCGACCTGCGCGACTCGCTGGCCAAAAGGGGCCGCGAACGAGCCGCCCGCTTCTCGTGGCGAAGGGCCGCCGACCTGCAGGCCGCCGCCTACGCCCGCGCGCTCGATCGAGCATGAACGCCGTTGCGATGGTCTTCGTCACGACCGACGAGGGGCGGGTCCTCATGTCGGCGATCGAGTCGCTCTACGCCACCCGTACCCGCCGCCCGCTCGAGATCGTCGTGATCGACAACGCATCGAGCGACGGCGCCGCGGCCCGGATGACTCGCCGGTGGCCGGAGATCCAGATCCTTCGCCAGCCGCGGCGCTCGGGTCTGCCCACCAACCTGAACCGGGGGATCCGGGCCACGGTCTCCCCCTACATGATGCTGTGCAATCCGGACCTGATCTTCCAGCACGCCGCCGTCGACGTCCTGGCCGACTTTCTGGACTCCCATCCCGGGGCCGGCATCGCGGCGCCCCGGCTGATGTGGGCGGACGGCACCCCGCGTCCTTCCGCCCGGCGCTGGTACACGGCACGGCACCTGATCGCGCTCAAGCTCCCCTGGACCCAGAACCCGCCGTCGCCGGCAATCCGGGACAGCGTCTACGACGATTGGGACCATCGTGCGCCACGATCGGTCGACTGGGTCCCGTGCCCTGCGACGATGATCCGGCGGGCGGCCCTCGACGAGGTGGGCCTGATGGATGAGCGGTTCCGCCTCTACTTCGACGACGTCGACCTGTCCCTACGGATGCACGAGGGGGGCTGGGAGGTCTGGTGCGTTCCGGACGCGAAGGTCGTCCACCTCGAGCAGCGGGCAAGCGTGCGACCGCTGACGACGCAGTGGCGTTGGCATCTGGTTTCGCTGACGAAGTTCTGGTGGAAGCACCGGGGGCTGCGCCCGCGCCGGCTCCCCGGCGATCGCGTTGGCGCGCGGAACGGCGCCGAGCGGCACTCTTGAGGGCAAGTAAACCTGGACGAGTGCGGGGGGAGAGGCCTCGGCTCCTCTCCCCCCGACACTCAGTTCTTGGACGCTTTCCATGCTGTACAACGTGGCCCCAGCGGGAAACCCACGCGGGAACAGGTCAGAAGCAGACGATTCGCAGCACGCAGGGGGCGAAGTCGATGATCTCGAGCGCGGCGAGCAGAAGAGCGATCGCCACCACCGCCCAGATCATGAAGCGCACCGACGAGGGTCCTGAGGCGTTCGGATCGGGCGGGCGATGGTCGACCTCGTGCAGGACCATGGCAGCTCCGGCGAGGTCGCGGCGGCGGACGAACACTCGGACCGGAGCCTGCTGATCCCCGAAAGGGAGCAGCCATGCGCCCGGTGCGGGGTTGGAGGTGTCGAGAAAGGCCTCGATCTCCTGCGCCGCGAGGCGCCCCACGATCAGGTGGGCCACGATCGCATTCGGCGCGGTCGTGAGCAGCGTCCAGTCCTCACCGCCTCCCCCTCCTGCGTCCTCGGACGGCAGGTCCGGGGGCCCGGCATCCGGCCGCTGACCAGAGGGCAGTGTGCGGGTGGTGCTCTCTCGCCTCATGTGTTCCACGGTACCGCGGGGAACGCGCCGCGTGAACGAGGCATTCAGCGCGCCAGGCGCGCCGCCTCGCCGGAGCGGGACCGCTTCGAGGCGATCCAGGCTTCGAGCATCTCGGCGAACCGGCGGCGGCCCGCCGGCACCACCAGGTGGGCCCCATCGATCCCCGCGGCATGCAGCTCGTCGAGCTCTGCGATCGCGGCGTGGAAGCCCGCATCCGGGTCAGTGTCGAAGGCGTCGATATAGCCGGGCGGAGGCTCGAGGTCGGGGATGTTCTCGACCACTCGGCGCGCCATCTCGCCGTCGGGGAGCGCGATCACCCCGCAGTAGAGCGAGTGGGCGAAGCCCTCCGCCTCCCGCCAGTACCCGGCTTTCGAGCGGCCGAAAGCCAGCTTCGTGACGAGGAAGTCGGCCCGCCGCCGCCAGGCGAGCGGCCGGCCGATCGTCGCCACAACCCCCCGGCGCAGCCCGGCTCCCGCCTCGTCGCCGAGCATCTCGCGTACAGTCAGCGCGGAGCGCCCGTGGGCGATTCGGTCGCCGTACAGGAACAGGACCTCCTCGACTCCGTAGGCCTGGAGCGTCATGAGGTCGCTGCGGAGGCGAAGGTGGTTTCGATCGCGGGCGTTGACGGCCGGAATCGCCTGGAATCCGGCACGCCGGATCTCGACCGCGAGCGCCACCGAGGAGACCGCCGGGCGCGCCAGATGGTTGTCGGGAACCAGGATGGCGTCGACGAGGGGGCCGAAGATGTCCAGCTGGCGCGCCACCTTCGAGAGGTCCGGGGCACGCGGCGGCTCGATCTCGAGGATGAGCCGGAACGTCATCGCATCAGGCGGCGGGCGATGACGACTCGCTGGATCTGGTTGGTCCCTTCGTAAATCTGCGTGATCTTCGCGTCGCGCATCATTCGCTCCACCGGGAAGTCCTGGACGTAGCCGTATCCTCCCAGAAGCTGCACGGCGTCGGTAGTCACCCGCATCGCGGTATCCGAGGCGTGCGTCTTGGCGATGGCCGCGACGTAGCCGAGGTCGGGGTGATCGGCGTCGGCAAGCGCCGCCGCTCGGTAGACGAGCAGCCTGGCGGCCTCGACCTGGATCGCCATGTCGGCGAGCATGAACTGCAGCCCTTGGAACCCGGTCAGCGGCTGGCCGAACTGCTCCCGCTGCTTCATGTAGGCCAGGGCGTGGTCGAGCGCCCCCTGCGCCAGGCCGAGGGCCTGCGCCGCGATGGTCGGGCGGGAGAAGTCGAGGGTTCGCAGCGCCACCTGGAAGCCGGCGTCGACATCCCCGACCACCTCGTCGTCGGGGACGAACACTCCCTCGCAGATCACCTCGCGCGTCGGCACGCCCCGGATCCCCATCTTCCTCTCGGACTTGCCGAGCGACAGGCCCGGCGCATCCCCTCGGACCATGAAGGCGGTGATGTTGTGCCCTTTGCGCCCCTCGGGGCTGGTGACCGCGAAGTACAGGTAGCGGTCGGCGACGCCGGCATTCGTGATGAAGCGCTTGCTGCCGGTGATCCGCCAGCCGTCGGCGTCGCGCGTCGCCCTCGAGCGCATGGCCGCGGCGTCGGAGCCCGAGCCCGGCTCGGTCAGGCAATAACAGTACTGATGCTCGCCCGAGACGATGTCTTCGACGACCCAGCGCTTCTGCTCCTCGCTGCCGGCGACCAGGCAGGGAACGGCACCGAGCCGGTTGACCAGAGGGATCAGGGCGACCGACGCCGAGACCCGGGACAGCTCCTCGACCAGAAGGCAGACATCGAGGTTGCCCCCGCCCGACCCCCCGTACTTCTCGGGCAGCCCGACGCCGATGAGCCCCTGCTCGACAAGCGCGGCATGGATGTCGGCCGGGTACTCCTCGGTCTCGTCGATCGCCGCGGCTCGGGGGCCGACCACCTCCTCGGCGAACTCGCGCACGGTGGAACGGAAGAGTTCCTGCTCCTCGGTGAGCTCCATGGCGCCGCCCATGACGGTGCGCTCATCGTACCGCCCGTGGCGATGCCTCCCGGCTAGGCTGGGGTGTGCTCACCGCCATCGACCACATCGCGTTCGCCGTCTCCGACCTCGACGCCGCCGTCGAGCAATACCGCCGCATGTGGGGGCTGGAGGTCGACCGGCGGGAGGTCGTCGGCTCCGACGGCGTCGAGGAGGCGATGCTGCCCCTCGGCGGGATCCATCTCCAGCTTCTCGCCCCGACCTCGCCCAACTCCTCGGTGGCACGCTTCCTGGAGCGCCGCGGCGAGGGCCTGCACCACATCGCCTACCGGGTCGCCGACGTCGGGGCGGCGCTCGAGAGGCTCCACAGCGAGGGGGCGATCCTCATCGACGAGCAGCCTCGCCCGGGCCCGCGGAGCACCCGCATCGCCTTCGTCCACCCCAAGGGGAACCGCGGGGTCCTGGTTGAGCTCGTCCAGCACCTCGCCCCCGATTCGTAGGAGGTCGTAGGCTTTCCCTCGCCGCCGAGTCCGGGCGGCGCGCGGGCATTCGGAGGCGAGGCGAGTGCAGAGCGGCACGACCGGAGGGCGGATACGGGCGCTGGCGCTGATGGCCGCCGGCATCGTGGTGCTCGGGCTCGGGGCGCTCCGGTTCGTCACCGCATCGAACCAGGACGCCCCCACCGCTCGTCAGGCCGGTTCGGGCGTGCCCTGTGTGGATCACGCCTGCCGGACCAACGCCGACCCCCGTCCGGTCCGCGGCTACGAGGCCCCCTCGGTCGCAGGCGATCCCGCAGATCCTGAGCACGTCGTCGTGGGAGACATCAACCTCGTCGGCGGGCAGTGCGGCTGGCACGTCACGTTCGACGGGGGCCGGAACTGGGAGGACGGCGTCTTCGAGCTGCCCGCCGGCTTCGCACCCTGCGGCCTCGACTCGGGCGGCTTCATCCCGATGGGGAACGTGGCGTTCGGGCCGTCGGGCCGCCTGTACGGCGTGCTCTCGTCCGCCGGGGGGTATGCGGCCGGACGGCGGGGCGAGGGCGAGAGCATCCTGCTCGTCCGCTCCGACGATGCGGGTCGGAGCTTCGGCCGGGCGACGGTCGCAGTGCCGGGCGGCCGGCCGGCCCCGCAGTACCTGCGGCCCGTCCTCACGGTCGCTCGAGGGCCGGCCGGGAACGACATCCTGCTGGTCTCATTCTGGGGATGCGCCGACGGCCGCTGCGACCGAGCCGTCTTCGCCCGCTCGGACGACGGGGGTGCGACGTTCTCGCCGCCGGTGCTCGTGAGCCCGCCGCCCGGCGGCAACAGCCCGTCGCAAGCCGCGCTGGCGGCCGACGGATCTGTCTCCATCCTCTTCCTGCGCCGGCCGCAAGCCGGAGACGTGGATCTTGTTCTCGCCCGGTCGACGGACGAGGGCCGGAGCTTTCAGACGAACGTGATCGGCAGCGAGCCCGGCATCGGGCTGCGGTACGACGCCGCCAAGCTGGTGGTCGATCCGCCACGCAATGCCCTCCTGACGGCGTTCTCCGTCGAGCGCGCCGGCAATCCCTCCGTGTACTTCCGGCGCTCTCCCGACGGGGGGCGGAGCTGGTCGCCGGCCCAGCTCGTCAACCGGCGGGGCAACAGCTTCAGCCCCTCCCTCTCCGTGGCACCCGGCGGGAGGATCGACCTCGTCTACTACCAGCGACGCACAAAGGAGATCCACGACGCGATCTGGGCCTCCTCGACCGACCGCGGGGTGAGCATCGGGCCCGAGCGCCAGTTGAACGACCGCGGGATCAGCCGCCGCGTGGGGTATTGGGAGGAGGTCGGGGACTTCTACACGCCGGCGCTCTGGTCGTCGGACCAGCGGGTGCTGCTCGCGTGGAGCGACACCCGCAACGGCGACCTCAAGACCGACACGCAGGAGATCTATCTCCGGGCGCTGCGTGTGGGAGACAACAGCCGGCCACTCCCCTGAGCCACCGCCGGGCCCGGCCCCCGATGCGCCGCTTCGGCGGCAGCTATTGATAACGATTCTCGATATCGAGTAGGCTCATCCGGTGAGACGACTGCTCACCGCCTGGCTGCTGATGGCGCTCGCCGGGGCCTGTACGACGGGTGGCCGCGGCTCGGGTCGGTCAAGCATCCTGGCAGCCTTCTACCCGCTTGCCTTCACGGCGGCGGAGGTGGGGGGACCCAGCGTCGAGGTCGTGAACCTCACCTCCGCCCGCACCGAGCCGCACGACCTCGAGCTCAAGCCGAGCCAAGTGGCGCGGTTGCATGAGGCGCGGCTCGTCGTCTTTCTCGGCGGCGGGTTCCAGCCCGCAGTAGAGAAGATCGCCAACGATCTCCCCAATCGTGCCCTCGATGTCCTCGAGGTACCCGCGGTGATGGGCGAGCTCCACCAGGAGAAGGAGGGGAGCCGGGCCCGGGCCGTGGATCCTCACGTCTGGCTCGACCCGCTCCTCATGGCCGATATCGCACGAGCGGTCGGGCAGAGGCTGGCCGGGGTCGATCCGCGCCACGCCGATGATTACCAGAGCCGGGCAGAGCAACTGGCCGGCCGGCTCGCCGAGGTGGATGGGGCCTTCGCGGCAGGCCTTCAGGACTGTGCCCGGCGCGAGTTCGTCAGCAGCCATACCGCATTCGGGTACCTGGCGCGCCGCTACCGGCTCACCGAGGTCGGCATTGCCGGCCTCTCCCCGGAATCGGAGCCGTCGCCACAGCGCCTCGCCAGGGTGGCGACCTTTGTGCGCGAGCGCGGCGTCACGACGATCTTCTTCGAGAAGCTCGCCTCCCCGAGGATCGCCGAGTCGCTGGCCGAGGAGGTCGGGGTGCGAACCGAGGTGCTCGACCCCCTGGAAACGGAGCCCCACGAGGGGGGCTACGTCGAGGGAATGCAACGCAACCTCTCGGCCCTCCGGACGGCCCTGGAGTGCAGATGAGCCGGCCCGTCTTCGAGCTCGACTGCGGCACGGTCGTCCTGGACTCGAAGACCGTCTTGCGGGAGGTCGACTTCCGGCTCGACCAGGCGGAATTCGTTGCCCTCGTCGGAGACAACGGCTCGGGCAAGACCACCCTGGTGCGATCCCTCCTCGGCCTGGCCCCGCTCACCTCGGGGGCGCTTCGGGTCTTCTCGAAGCCGGCCGGCCGCGTTGCCGAGCGGCACCGCATCGGCTACGTACCCCAGCGCTACCGAGCGTCGATGGACCTCCCCGCCACCGCCTTCGAGGTCGTCCTCTCGGGACGGGCGGCGTGCGTCGGGCTGCTCCGCCGCTACGGGGGCCGGGACCGGGAACTGGCGGACCGGGCGCTGGCGACGGTGGGGCTCGCCGATCTTCGAATGGCACTCGTGGGATCGCTCTCCGGCGGCCAGCAGCAGCGCGTCCGCATAGCCCGAGCGCTCGCCGCCGACCCGGAAGCCCTTGTCCTCGACGAGCCGGCATCGGGCCTCGACGTGGAGAGCGAGGAGGCGCTCGCAGCGACGCTCGCGAACCTCAAGTCGCAGGGGCGCGCCGTGCTGCTCGTCGCCCACGGCCTGGGAACCATCGAGCCGCTCGTGACGAGAGTCGTTGCGCTCGAAGCCGGGACGGTCGTCTACGATGGCGCTCCGCTCATCGCACGTGCCGACCGGCGGCATCTCCACGTCCTCGAGCCGCGGGGCGCAGCGTCGCATCACGGACATCACCATCCACCGCCGGAGGCTCGATGAGCTTCCTCGATCTTGACTTCATGCAACGAGGGCTGCTCGCCGCAGGTCTTGTGGGTCTGGTCGCCCCGGCGATCGGGGTCTTCATCGTGCAGCGGCGCCTGTCGCTGCTGGGGGACGGGATCGGGCACGTCGCCGTCGCCGGCGTCGGCCTCGGCTTCCTCACCGGCAGCTCCCCTCTCGTCACCGCGCTCGCGGCTGCGGTTGTCGGGGCCGTCGTTATCGAGTTGATCCGGGAGCGAGGAAAGGCCGCCGGCGACGTCGCGCTCGCTCTCCTCTTCTACGGCGGGATCGCCGGCGGCGTCTTCCTGGCGAGTCTCTCCTCCAACGGCGGCAGCCTCTTTTCCTACCTGTTCGGCTCGGTCCTCACCGTCAGCCGCAGCGACGTCGCCGTCATCGGCGGCCTTTCGCTCGTCGTCGTGGTGGTGCTCGCAGTCCTCGGCAAGCACCTGTTCGCGGTCGCCTACGATGAGGAGGTGGCACGGGCTGCGGGGATCAGGACGAGAGGCCTCAACATCGCGCTGGCCGTGATCGCCGCGGTGACGGTTGTGGTCGGCATGCGCGTCGTCGGGTTGCTGCTCGTGGCCGCCCTGATGGTGATCCCGGTCGCCACCGCCCAGGCGGTCTCGCGAAGCTTTCGGGGAACGGTGGTGACCAGCCTGCTGGTCGGCATCCTGTCGAGCCTGGCCGGCGTGGTCGCGGCCTACTACCTCGACGCCTTCCCCGGGGCGACGATCGTCCTCACCGCGCTCGCGGTGTTCGTGCTCGCTTCCGCGCTGAGCAAGGTCCGGACGAGGGTGGGAGCGTGAAGCCCCTGCGCGAGCCTGGAGGCAGGTCCACGCGCCAGCGCGAGGCGATCTCCGCAGCACTCGATGCAGTCGAGGGCTTCCGCAGCGCACAGGAGATCCATGAGGTCCTCAGCGACCTAGGGAGCCGGGTTGGCCTGGCGACCGTGTACCGGGCCCTCCAGGCCCTCGCCACCTCGGGTGATCTCGACCTGGTGCGCAGCGAGACCGGCGAAGTGCTGTACCGGCGATGCCGCCAGGAGCGGCACCACCATCACCTGGTCTGCCGGCGCTGCGCCCGGTCCATCGAGGTGGAGAGCCCGGAGGTGGAGCGATGGGCAAGGAGGATCACGCAACGCCACGGGTTCACCGGGGCGGAGCACACCGTCGAGGTCTTCGGGATCTGCCGCGACTGCTCGTAGCCGCACACGGCGTGGGAGAGCGTTGCCGCCCACACGCTAATGTTGTGGCGTGCGGCAAGCGGTGATCCTCGCCGGTGGCAAGGCGACGCGACTGCGTCCCTACACCGACGACCGTCCGAAGGCGATGATCGAGATCGCCGGCGCGCCGATCGTCGAGCATCAGCTGCGCTGGCTCGCCGCCAACGACATCCGCCACGTCGTGCTCTCCGTCGGGTACCGAGCCGAGATCCTGACCGACCATCTCGGCGACGGGGAGGACCTGGAGGTGCACATCCAGTACGCCGTCGAGGCGGAGCCGCTCGGCCGCGGAGGGGGCCTCAGGTTCGCTGCCCGGCGGCTCCCCTTCCAGGACGAGCCGTGGCTGGGGCTGAACGGCGACGTCATCACGCGGTTTCCGATCTCGGAGATGGCCGCGCTCCACGGCAAGATCGGCGCGGCCGCCACCGTCGCACTCGCTCCCTATCGGTCGAATTGGGGGGTGGCGGAGCTCGAGGGAGACTTCGTCCGAGGGTTCGTGCAGAGCCCCCGCTTGCCGTACTGGATCAACGCCGGCGTCTATGCGATGGAACCCGAGGTGGTCGACCTGCTTCCGGTGAAAGGGGACCACGAGGACACCACCTTCCCCGAGCTGGCGCTGACGCATCGCCTCGGGGGGTTCCGGATCGACGGGTACTGGCGGGGGATCGACACCCTCAAGGACATCAGGGAGGCCGGCGAAGACCTCGGGCTTCCAGGGGGCAGCAGCCCGGCGTAGCGCAGGGAGCGCACGGGACTGCAGCATTCGAGTGGGAGCCCCCTCCGAATGGGAGACCCTCCCATCCCGCGGCGGATAGGATGGGCTGCCAATGGCCAAGACCGAGGACAGTGCAGGCGCGCCCGAAGCGCCAGCGAGGCCCCCAACCATCCCCACGGAGAAGCGCATCGAGCAGGCTCGCCGCGCCAAGGCCGAGGCGCTGCGCGGCGGCGGCGACGAGGCGGTCGCCAGGCAGCACGCCCGGGGGAAGCGGACCGCTCGCGAGCGGATCGACCTCCTGCTCGACCCCGGCTCGTTCGTCGAGACCGACATGCTGGCCCGCCACCGCGCCCACGGTTTTGGGATGGAGCGTCGGCGCCCCTACGGGGACGGCGTCGTGACCGGATGGGGGACGGTGGATGGCCGGAAGATCTTCGTCTACGCGCAGGACTTCACGCTGTTCGGGGGATCGCTCGGTGAAGTGCACGCCGAGAAGATCTGCAAGGTGATGGACCTCGCCGCTGCCACCGGCGCCCCCATGGTCGGCCTGCAGGACTCCGGCGGGGCGCGCATCCAGGAAGGGGCGGTCGCGCTGGCGGGTTATGCCTACATCTTCGACCGCAACGTCCGGTACTCCGGGGTCGTCCCGCAGATCTCGGTGATCCTCGGCCCCTGTGCGGGAGGAGCGGTCTACTCGCCGGCACTCACCGACTTCGTCTTCATGACCGAACACACCTCGACCATGTTCATCACCGGCCCCGACGTGATTCGGGCGGTCACCGGCGAGAACGTGACCCACGAGGAGCTCGGGGGCGCCGGCACGCATGCCTCCAAGTCGGGCGTGGCCCACTTCGTGGGCAGCGACGAGGAGGACACGCTGCAGCAGGTCCGCTACCTGCTTTCGTTCGTCCCCTCGAACAACCTCGAGGATCCCCCCTACTTCGCCCCTTCGGACCCGTCGGCCCGGCGCGAGGCCCGGCTGGCCGACCTGCTCCCCGATGCGTCCAACAAGCCCTACGACATGCACGAGCTCATTCGGCTGGTCGTGGACGACGGCGACCTCTTCGAGGTCTTCCAGCACTGGGCGCAGAACATCATCGTCGGCTTCGCCCGGCTGAACGGGCACGTGATCGGAGTCGTCGCCAACCAGCCCCGGGTGCTGGCCGGCACGCTCGACATCGACTCCTCGACCAAGGGCGCCCGGTTCGTGCGCTTCTGCGACGCGTTCAACATCCCTCTGGTCACCTTCGTCGACGTTCCGGGGTTCCTGCCTGGGACGAACCAGGAGTACGGCGGAATCATCCGCCACGGCGCCAAGCTCCTCTACGCCTTCACCGAGGCCACGGTTCCCCGGCTGACCGTGATCGTACGGAAGGCCTACGGCGGGGCCTACCTCGTGATGAACTCCAAGCACATTCGCGCCGACGTGAGCTTCGCCTGGCCCACCGCCGAGATCGCGGTGATGGGTCCGGAGGGCGCCGTCAACATCGTGTTCCGCAAGGAGCTCGACCAGGCCGCGGACCGCGACGCCCGCCGGGCCGAGCTGATCGCCGACTATGCCGAGCGATTCGCGAACCCGTTTATCGCCGCCGAGCGAGGCTACATCGACGACGTCATCGAGCCGGCCGAGACCAGGCCCCGCCTGATCGCCGCCCTCGAGATGCTCCTCACGAAGCGGGAGTCACTGCCGCCGCGCAAGCACGGCAACATCCCGCTCTGAGCGGAGGGGGGAGAGCGCGACGGAGATCCGCATCGAGGGCGAACCGACGCCCGAGGAGGAAGCCGCGATCATCGCCGCCCTCGAGCAGCTCTTGGCGACGCCGGACGCACCACGCCGGACTTCCCGATGGGCCCTCGCCGGCCGCCTGGCCGCGACTCGGCGCCGCTTGCTCGACCAGGTGGCCGGCCTCGCGAATCCGTGGGCAGCTACAGCTCGCCCGTGGCGGGCTGCCTGGCTCCGTCGCCAGGGCGGGCGTGGCGACGTAGGCTAAGCTTTACCCGTCCCGGATCGCGTCCCGCGACGCCGCGTACCCCCACCGTTCGAGGTGACCCGCCAGGCTGGCCTCCAGCCGGGCGAGGTTCTGCGGACCGAGATCGCGGCGGAACCGCTCGGTGGCTCCGGTCTCGAACCGGTGGCGGTTGAACCCGCGCTCGAAGTCGCCCGTCCACTCCAGCCCACCGAACTCGAGCAGCCGCGCGTAGCTGCCGTGGGGATCGGCGATCACGTCCTCGTAGCGGACATCGATCCAGCTGCCCGGGCGGGCCGCCTCCCGCGAGGCCTCGAAGGAATCGATGAGCATCTTCCAGGCAAGCCCGGCAAGCAGAACGAAGGAGCGGCCGGAAGCCTCCCACTCCTCCCGATACGGCGCAGGGAGCGGACCCAGGTACCAGGCATCGGGCCCCCGGTACCCGTCCCACCATCCCATCTGCAGGAACGAGTTGGCCACCGCCCGCCCGTCGCGGACCACGTGGACGATGCGCGCCTCGGGGAAGACCGCCTGCAGGAGGCGGGTCCGGGGCCAGCCGGTGATGTGGTGGAGGAAGCCGGGCCGGCCCTGGATGGCCATTCGCTCCTCGAAGAAGGAGCGGATCTTCTTCTCGAGATCGGGGGTCAGGTCGTCTGCCACGAGATCGCGGCTCGGCCGGACCAGCATCGGCCCGACCTGGCGCTCGATCAGGTTCCACCCTTCCGAAGGCGCCACCCGAACCCTGCCCCGCTCCAGGAGTCGCTGCCCAAATCGCATCGCTGGGAGCCCTGCGTCGCGCGCCGACGCCATCCGGAACAGCGAGTTGTTCCACCGCCCCCCGAGGTCGAGGCGGGAGAGCTTGTCGTCGATGTTCGAGATGAAGCCGAGATCGGGGTGACGGGCGAGTACCTCGGTGAGCAGCGTCGATCCGCAGCGGCCCGTGCCGACGACCAGCAAGAGCGGCGAGGGCCGCTGGTTGCCGCGCGTACGCTTCGCTCCGTTGTGACTGGTCATGGGGGATCCAGAATGCGTGCCGAGCGCTCTTCGAGCAACGCCAACTTATCGGATTCGTCGGCTTTTCCACGCTGAGCCGGTATTCCGCGGGCCCGCCGCCGAGCCGGGAGGCGGGCCCATTGCCCCGGAACCGCCCAGTTCGGGACCGAATTAGTGCGCCCGCGCCAGCACGTTTGAAGCGGTCGCACCATGTCGGGGGCCCCTGTTCGCTCGCTCTTCTGGACGGGAGACATCCGTCTCCGCACCGGCGGAAGCGACGACCTGCGGCCCGCCACCTGGTCACCAGGGCCGCAGCGAGCGAGTGGTGAACCCGGCCGATCTCGGTGCTCGTTCCGTCTCCATGAGGGAGGAAACGAGATGGGATGGACCTGGAGGTCGAAGCCGGGGCAGCCAGCCGCACGCCTCGCCAAACGACCGCTTCTCTCGCTCGGCGCCGTGGCAGCCGCCATCGCGCTCGTGCTCGTCGTGTTGCCGCAGGCCGCCTTCGCGGTGCAGGAGGACTACGAGCACTGGCACAACGCCCCGGGGCATCTCGGGTGGTCGAATGGCGAGATCAACAACACCAACTCGGATTACGCCGAGGGTGACGTGATCCCGCTCCGGATGCTGTGGTCGAGTGCAGAGAGCGGCGAGACTCTCACGTTCTCGATCTGCTACGAGTTCCAGGGCTCCGGCGGCATCACCGGACACGACTACCTCGACGACGTGGACCAGACCGAGTCGGCAACGCTCCCCGGAGGCCTCTCGGCCACGGCGATCCCGGCCGACCCGGACGTCGTCGCCCAGCTCGGCTCCCAGCCATCCGGAAGCTTCCGCCACCTCGGCTTCACCTCCTTCCAGGTGAGTGGACCGGCGGCGGAGATGCACGGCGACAGGGCCGACAAGTGCTACACCTTCGACGTGACGTTCGGAGGCTCGGACGCCGCCCTCTACTACGGCGCCCACCTCGCCCGGACCAGCCAGTGGCCTGCCGGCGGGGCCTCGCACTTCTCGGGAGGACAGCTCGAGAACCGCTACACGCTGCCGACCTCGCAGACCGACATGACCCGCGGGATCATGTCCAACGCCATCGCTCCCGAGGGCGCACTGACGATCGTCAAGGACGCCGTCCCGGACTCGGCGCAGGACTTCGCGTACACCACGACGGGGACGGGGCTCTCCGGCTTCTCACTCGACGACGACGCCGACCCGACGCTGCCAAACAGGCAGACCTTCTCGTCGCTCGATCCCGGCTCCTACACGGTCACCGAGCCCTCGGTCTCCGGATGGTCTCTGACGGCGCTCTCGTGCACCGGCGACACCGACGGAGGCTCGGTCGCGAGCGTGCCGAATCGCCAGGTCGTCGTCGACCTCGACGACGGCGAGAGCATCACCTGCATGTTCACGAACACGAAGCTCGGCTCGATCACGATCGTGAAGGACGCGGTACCCGACGCTGCGCAGGACTTCGCCTACACGATCACCGGGTCCGGCCTGTCGAGCTTCTCGCTGGACGACGACAACGACGCCACCCTCGCAAACAGCAGGACCTTCAGCGGGCTCCTTCCCGGCGCCTACAGCGTCACCGAGACGGCCGTCGGCGGCTGGGACCTCACGGGCCTGACCTGTGACGACGGCAGCACGGTGATCCTCGCCAATGCACGGGCGAGCATCGACCTGGCTGCCGGCGAGCAGGTGACCTGCACGTTCACCAACACCAACCGGGGGACGATCATCATCCGCAAGGACGCCATCCCCAACTCGGCACAGGACTTCGCCTACACGACGACCGGGACCGGGCTCTCCGGCTTCTCGCTCGACGACGACGCCGAGGCGACCTTGCCGAACAGCAAGACCTTCTCCGGGCTGGCTCCGGGCGCCTACACGGTCACGGAGGCTGCCACGGAGGGGTGGAACCTGACCGGACTCTCCTGCGACGACGGCAGCACCGTGAGTCTCGCCGAGGGACTGGCGAGCATCGACCTGGCCGCAGGCGAGACCGTCACGTGCACGTTCACGAACACGAAACCCGGCTCGATCACGGTCGTCAAGGACGCCCAGCCCGACTCCGGGCAGGACTTCTCCTTCACCACGACGGGGACCGGCATGTCGGCCTTCGTGCTGGACGACGACGACGATGACGTCCGCTCCAACACCCGGAGCTTCAGCGGGCTGCTCCCGGGCACCTACACCGTGACCGAGGGCGAGACCACGGGCTGGGAGCTCACCGGCATCGTCTGCCAGAGCGCCGAGGCTGCGGTCAGCCTCGGCGCCCGGAGTGCAACGATCGCCCTCGCCGCCGGCGAGAGCGCACTTTGCACGTTCACCAACCTGAAGCCGGGCACGATCGTCATCGACAAGGACGCCATCCCCGACTCGAGCCAGGATTTCTCGTTCAAAGGCACGGGCACGGGCCTCTCGGACTTCGTCCTCGACGACGACGCCGACGTCACGCTCAGCAACACCAGGTCCTTCACGGGGCTGCACCCCGGAACGTATGGGGTCAGCGAGTCGGCGGCGGCCAGCTGGGTGCTCACCAAGCTCGCCTGCGAGGACCCCGACGTGACCGTCTCGCTCGACAACCGGCACGTCGACATCGTGCTCGCAGCCGGCGAGACCATCAGCTGCACGTTCACGAACGTCAAGCAGGGATCGCTCGTGATCGTGAAGGACGCCCTGCCCAACTCGGCGCAGGACTTCTCCTTCACGGCGACGGGGGGCGGCGTCTCGAGCTTCGTTCTCGACGACGACGCCGAGGCGACCCTCCCGGCCGAGAAGCTCTTCGCAAACCTGCTGCCGGGCAGCTACTCGGTCACCGAGTCGGCAGTCCCGGGCTGGGTGCTTGACCGGATCGAGTGCAACGACCCCGAAGCGAGCATCCACGGCTCCTCGGTCGGTGTGACGATGGGGCCGGGTGAGGCCATCCTCTGCACCTTCACCAACATCGAGCTCGGCTCGGTGACGGTGACCAAGCAGACCAGCCCGTCCGACTCGCAGACGTTCGCCCTGACGCTGAAGCCCGGCACCATCGAGCAGGTGGCAGGCGACCTCGGCAAGACGACGTGGCGGGAGCTTCGTCCGGGGACCTACGAGCTCACCGAGACGCTGACCGCCGAGCAGATCGCCGACGGATGGGGGCTCGGGCCCGTGTCCTGCGGCGGAGCGAGCACGACCTCCATCGACAACGGAGTCCGGATCACCCTCGACCCGGGCCAGGACGCACGATGCACGCTCACCAACATCCAGACGCTGGTCCTGGCGGAGCAGATCTTCCGCCTGCCGGTCACCGGCATGGACGCAGCACGGCTCCTCGCTCTGGCCGTGATGCTGATCTCGGCCGGCGTTTACCTGGTAATCCGCCGGCGGGGGGTGCGCGGGTAACCGCGTTCGCCGGAGACTTCCCCGCTCAGCCCCCGGTCTCAGGTCCGAAGTCGGCTCCGGGCACCCCGAGCCCGCGGGCGATCAGGATGCGGAGGATCTCGGACGTCCCCTCGCCGATCTCGAGCACCTTGGCATCGCGATAGTGGCGAGCCACGGGGAACTCCTCGATGAACCCGTAGCCCCCGTGGATCTGAACGGCCTCGCGTGCGCAGTACACCGCGGTCTCGGACGCGAAGATCTTCGTCATCGCCGCCTGCACCCTGTACGGGCGCCCCCGCTCCTTGAGCCACGCCGCCCGGTAGACCTGGGTCCGGGCCAGCTCCACACGCATGGCCATCTCCGCCAGCTTGCTCTGGATCGCCTGGTACGCCCCGATGGGACGGCCGAACGCCGAGCGTTGGGCGGCGTAGCGAAGGCTCTCGTCCAGGCACCCCTGCCCGAGTCCCACCGCGAGCGCCGCGATGGCAATCCGCCCGTCGTCGAGGATCCGCAGGAAGCTCCGGTAGCCTTCTCCCCGGACTCCGAGCTGGTTCGCGGCCGGGACGCGGCAGTCGGCGAAGGCGAGCTCGTGCGTATCCGAGGCGTGCCACCCGAGCTTGCGATAGGACCGGCCGACGGTGAAGCCGGGCGTCCCGTGCGGGACGAGGATCGCCGTGATCTCCTTCCGTCCCGCCGACTCGGCGGTGACGGCGGTGATCGTCACCAGCCGGGAGATCGGTGTCCCGGAGTTGGTGATGAAAGCCTTCGATCCGTTGATCACCCACTCGTCAACGTCGAGGCGGGCAGTCGTCCTCGTGGCCCCGGCGTCGGATCCGCCGCCCGGCTCGGTCAGGGCGAAGGCGCCGAGAATCTCGCCGCGCGCCATCGGGACGAGCCACTCCTGCTTCTGCTGCTCGGTGCCGAAGAGGTGAACCGGCATCGCCCCGAGCCCGACCGCAGCCTCCAGCGTGATTGCCACCGACGAATCGACGCGGGCGAGCTCCTCGAGGGCTACGCACAGCGTCAGAAAGTCCGACCCCGCCCCCCCGTACTCCTCGGGAAAGGGAAGTCCGAACAGCCCCAGCTCGGCCATCTGACGAAGGAGCTCGACCGGCAACTCCCCGTGGGCGTCGAACGACTCCGCCTGGGGGCCGACCACCTCCTCGGCGAACGAGCGCACC
Organism: Actinomycetota bacterium; assembly: GCA_050693875.1. Classification (GTDB taxonomy): domain Bacteria; phylum Actinomycetota; class CADDZG01; order JAHWKV01; family JBOGWP01; genus JBOGWP01. The sequence continues at coordinate 6,455 of JBOGWP010000126.1, read as the reverse complement.
ACCTTCCGGAACTCTTCGGTGTCTTCGGGAAGGTCGAAGTCCACCGCTCAGCCCGTCGCTGGAGGAAATCGTGGCGGAGGGTTGTCGATGGAGCAGGTCAGTCGAAGAAGCCCGGGGCGGAACTCGAGATGCCGGACGCAGGTGACGTAGGGCACGCCCTGAAGCCGGAGCACCGGAACGGCGATGCCCAGAGGCAGCCGCGCACCCTCGGCCGGCTCGAAGACCAGGCTCGACGGAGGACTCACGGTGAGCGTTCCCTCGACGGCGAGCCCGAGTCCTCGCAGCGTGAGGGTCCCGTCGCCGAGCTCGACACGGAAGCCGGGGGGCAGCAGCTTCGAAGCATTCTCCTCCGAGATCTCCGCGGTGACGTCGAGCCGGCGGATCGAGGTCACCACAGGCTCCCGCCGGCGGAGCGACTCGCCGGTGTCGAGGGCGACGTCGTGAAAAACGGCGACCACCCGGTGCACCATCAGCGGCGCCGCGGTCACGTCGGTGACGGACACGTCGACTCGGCGGATGCTCCCGTTCGCGGCAAGCCCCACCAGAAGGGGAATGCTCACGTCGGCGTCCACGTTGGTGGTCCGTGGGTCCTTCTCCTCGATGGTGGCTGCGATCTTGCGCTCGGTGTATCCCTTCGTGGCGACCTCGGCGGCCCCGTAGCCGCCTACGAGGAGCACGACGAGAAGAATGAGTAGGCGCTTCACCGCGCTCCGTGGGTGAGGGGGCGGAAGTGCACGATGTCCCCCATCCCGCCCTCACGCTCGGCGGGAGGACGCAGGACCGGTTCCACGCGCATCCCGATCTCGAGGACGGCGTCCTCGACCGCTCCGATCCGATGGAGGAGGAGGGTGTCCGCCCCGTCCAGGCGTACGAGCCCCACCACTACCGGGTCATCGAGCGTCTCGCCGCCGAGACCCTGGAACACCACTGTGAACGACTCCAGCGTCCCCTGGGGTCCGACCTCCTCCTCCCCCGCCGCCTCGGCAAGGCACCGTTCGCAGAACATCTGGGGCGGGCAGTAGGTGATCCCACACTCGTCGCAGACGCTCGCGAGGAAGATCCCTCGCTCCTTCAGCGTGCGCAGGAACCTCTCGCCGGCGACGCCGGCGGTGTACCGGTGCGCAACCGGCATCTCGCCACGCCAGCGGCGGATCTCGGCGGGGTCGGAAGGCTTGTCGAGCACGTTCAGGATCCGGCCGGCGCAAAGTAGCGGATGTCGAGGATCGACCCCTCGCGCTCGTCGGGCGGCCGCCACACCGCGCGCACGCGCATCCCCGCCGCCACGTCCTCGGGTTCGACCTCGCCCAGCTTGTGGAGGATTCCCATTCCCGGCGAGGCGCCGTCGATATCGATCACCGCCGGGATCTCGGGCGTCGAGAGCGGCCGCATGTCCCAGGAGACGTGGCAGATCGAGAAGGTGGCCACGGTTCCGCTGTCGGCGAGATCCACCCACTCGTCGGTCGGCCGGAAGCACTGCTCGCAGAACATGCGCGGCGGGATCAGCGTCCGGCGGCACTTTAAGCAGGCCCGGCCGACGAGACGGCCTTCACGGAGGGCCTTCAGGTACCCGCCGATGGCCGCGCCGGCATCCCAGGCGTACTGCGCCTGGACGCGGTGGCTCACGGTGATCACCTGCTCGGCGAGCTCGGCTTGGGTGAGGCGCCGGGTCTCGAACGGCTCGCCCTTCATCGCCCCATCACCATCACCGTGCCGACCTGCATGAGATCGCCCCATGCCTGGGCGAGGCCCCGGCGCGGCGTCCCGGGGACCTGCCGGGCACCGGCCTCGCCGCGAAGCTGCCAGAACAGCTCGGCGACCTTCATCAGGCCCGCCGCGGCGATCGGATTGCCCACACCCAGGAGGCCGCCCGACGGGCAGGATGGGAGATCGCCCTCCCGGTCGAGCACCCCGTCGCGGGCGGCCTCGGGGGCCTTTCCGCGGTCGAAGAGCAGCAGCCCCTCGAGGTGGTGCAGCTCCTTGTAGTCGAAGGGGTCGTACGGCTCGGCGATGTGGATCTCCCGGCGGGGTTCACGGATGCCGGCCATCTCGTACGCCATCCGCGCGGCGTACTCGACGTAGCGGGGGTAGGCGAGGTCCCGGTTGGTCCAGTAGGCGGTGTCGAGATGCCATCCCACGCCCTCGATCCACACCGGCCGGTCGCTGATGCGTTTCGCCTCGTGCTCCGCAGCGAGGACCACGGCCACCGCGCCGTCCGACACCGGCGACACGTCGAGGCGCTGCACCGGCCAGGCGAGGACCTCCGAGGCCAGCACGTCCTCCACCGTGATCGTGGCCTCGCCGAGCATTGCCGCGGGGTGTCCGGCCGCGTTTCGCTTGTTCTTCACCGCCACCCGGGCGATGTCGGCCTTCTCGAGCCCGTAGGCGCTCATGTAGCGATTCATCTCCAAGGCGAAGATCCACAGGAGGTTGGGGCCGAGCGGCCGTTCGGTGATGTGGTCGAAGATCGAGATGAAGGCGGCCTGGGCATGCGGGAGCGTCGACGACATCTTCTCCTCGGCCACGACAAGGACCTTGTCGAACATCCCGCTGGCGACGTGGTACCAGCCCTGGATCGCGCAGAAGACTCCCGTCCCCCCGCCGACGTGGGAGCGGAGCACCGGCTTCCCCCAGCCGCCGGCGCCGTCGGCAAGGTACTCGCCCTTCATGTGGACGCCGTCGAAGGCATCCGGGGCGGTGCCAATGCAGACGGCATCGATGTCGGCGAGGGTGAGCTCGGCCGAGTCGAGGGCGCGCCGCGCCGCCTCCCAGGAGAGCTCCTTGCCGGTCTCGAGGGCCCGGCGGACGAACTTGGTCATGCCGGCCCCCACGACCGCTACCCTCTGCCCCATTCGCTTGCCGGACTCCTCCTCGCCCGGCTCGCGCCGGGCCTCTTCTGCCGTATCGAGGCGTTCAGTCGACCGGCTTGTCGACCGAGAACACCGCCACCGCGCCGCTCGTCGTCGGGACCCCGCGCCAGGACTGCGCAAGCCCCACCCGGACCCCGTCGAGCTGCCGCTTGCCGGCCTCCCCGCGAAGCTGCTGAACGACTTCGAGGGCTCGGGCGAGGCCGTTCGCCTCGAAGAGGCAGCCCTGCCCGAGGGTACCGCCCGAGACGTTCACCGGAAGCTCGCCGTCTCGCTCGGTGCGCCCCTCCTGGGTGGCCGGGCCCGCCTCGCCCCGGCGCACCAGACCGAGCGCCTCGAGATGCTGCAGCTCCTTGTAGGCAAACGTGTCGTCCACCTCGGCGAAGTCGATCTCCCGGGCGGCGCTGCCGATGCCCGCCTGCGCGTACGCCCGGTCGGCCGCCAGCCGGGCGTACACCGCGGTCCCCCAGGTGCGAGTCGACAGCGAGGGGGCCTCGATCGACCACCCGACTCCGTCCACCCAGACCGGCCGCTCCGACAGCGCGCCGGCCCGGTCCTCCGCGGCAAGCACCATGACCAGCGCCGCGTCGGCTCGCCTGGGGCACTCCAGCTCCTTCAGCGGCCAGAACGCCGGGGGCGACTCCATGACGTCCTCCGCGGTGATGTCGGCCGGGTAGGCCGCGAGCGGGTTGTCGAGCGCGTTGCGCCGGTTCTTGGCCGCCACCAGCGCGCACTGCTCCTCGGTGGTGCCGGTGTCCTCGAGAAAGCGATTCATGTCGAGCCCGGCGACGCTATGGGGGTGCACGCGCAGGTGGCGCTCGTATACCGGGTCGAGGGCGAACTCGACGATCTCGTCGAGCGTCACGATGTCGGACGCCTTCGAGTGCGCCTCGACGACCACGACCGACGCGATGCCGGTGCGGATCAGCATCAGGCCGGTGGCAAGGGCGGAGAGACCGTCCGCGGCGACGGTCTGCACCGGACGCAGCGCCGCGCCGAGCTGATCGGGCACGTACTCGTCGAAGATGCTGGTCCCTTCGAGGAAATCCTCAGAGGCGCACACGAACGAGTCGACGTCGCGCCGCGGATCGATTCCGCAGTCGGCGTAGGCGCGCACCGCGGCCTCGAACATCAGCTCCTTGTAGGAGACCCCGGGCGTCATGGGGGCAAATCCGGCATGCCCGATCCCCACCACCGCGACGCGCTGCACGGGGTCATCGTACGGCCTCGGCGGCCCCGCAGGCCTCACGCTCGAGCGCGCGGATTCGTCCATCCGTCGGGGCGAAAGAGCGCGAACGCGCTATCGATCGCCAAACCGCACGTACCGATACAGACGGTACGGAATGACACCAAGGACGGGTTGAGGTTGGCGGTCATGGTGGAGGAGGCGAGCTCGCATCCGATCGAGCGCCCGATCCGGGTACTGATCGTCGACGACGCGGAGGAAATCAGGCTGCTGCTCCGCACGAGCTTGGAGCTCGACGGCAGGTTCGAGGTGGTGGGTGAGGCGTGCGACGGCGCCGAGGCGATTTCCCTGGCCGGGGCCGAGCAGCCCGACGCCGTCGTGCTGGACTACGCGATGCCCCGGGTCGACGGCCTGACGGCCATCCCGCACATCCGCCGATGCTCCCCGCGCACACGCATCCTGATGCTCTCGGCGTTCCTCCCGTCGCTCGCAGCGGCCGGCCGGCGGGAGGCCGACCGGTATCTGCCGAAGGGAGCGGCCCTCGACGAGATCAACGAGACCCTCGTGGCTCTCTGCCGGCCGGGAAGCGTCGCCAGCTCCTGAGTCAGGCGTCCTCGGCGCGCACCAGCAGCACGTCCCCTCCCCAAACGACCTCGCCGGTATCGAGCATCAGGGCGCCCTGGGGGGTGAGGTCGACTGCGACGCCTCGAAGCTCGGCATCACCCACCACCACGCGCACCTGCCGTCCCAGCGTGTCGCAGAGGGAGCGGTAGTCCTCCAGAACCGCCTCGGGCTTCCGGATGCTCGTTCCAACGTACAGCCTCCCGAAGTGACCGAGAAATGCCACGAGCAGCTCGACCCGGTTCACGCGGGCTCCCTCGGCGGCGAGGCTCGTCGCCTCGTCGCGCAGCTCCGGAGGAATCTGCTCGGACGGCATGGCAACGTTGATCCCGACGCCGAGGATCACGAACCCGCCGGGTCCGGAGCGAGACTCGGCGAGCACGCCGGCGACCTTGCGACCGCCCAGGACGACGTCGTTCGGCCACTTCAGCCGTGCCCCAACCCCCACCTGCCCCAAGGCTCTGGCCACCGCCACCCCCGCGGCGATGCCGACCAGGCCGAGATACTCGCCGGGAAGCTGCGGCCGCAGGACGACGGACAGCAGCAGCGATCCGCCCGGCACGCTGAACCAGGAGCGCCCCACTCTCCCCCGCCCGGCCGTCTGCTGATCGGCGACGACCAGGCACCCCTCGGGAGCGCCTTCCTCCGCCCACTCCCAGGCGATCCGGTTGGTCGAGTCGCAGACCTCGAAGAAGCGAGCTGCGGGTGCCCAGGCGCGGGTCGCCTCATCGAGGATCTCCTGCGACAGGTCTCCCACCCGAGCAGCCTACGCGTCACCCAGCAGCGCCGCGCCCGGGCGCCAACGTGGGACAGACTGGGAGATGATGCCCCTCTACGTCGGCACCTCGGGATGGCAGTACCGTCACTGGCGAGCGAGCTTCTACCCCGAGAAGCTTCCTGCGGCCAACTGGCTCGAGCACTACGGCGCCAGGTTCGCCACCGTCGAGGTGAACAACACCTTCTACCGCCTCCCCGAAGCCTCGACGTTCTCGGCCTGGGCCGAACGCACTCCCGGGGACTTCGTTCTCACGATCAAGATGAGCCGCTACCTGACCCACGTCCGCCGCCTCCGTGAGCCCGCCGATGCGGTTCGAACGTTTCTGGACCACGCTCTCGAGCTGGGAGCCAAGCTCGGCCCCATCCTCCTCCAGCTCCCGCCGAACCTGGAGGTTCACCACGGCGCCCTCGCCGAGACGCTCGCCGCCTTCCCCCCCCACCTTCGCCTGGCCGTGGAGTTCCGGCACCCCTCGTGGTTCGACGAGCGGACCCGCGCCATCCTCGCGGAGCGCGGCGCGGCGCTCTGCCTCGCCGACACGCCCGGGCGGAGGACTCCGGTCTGGCGGACCGCCCGCTGGACCTTCCTGCGGTTTCACGAGGGCCGCGCCTCGCCCCACCCGTGCTACGGGCAAACTGCGCTCGACACCTGGGCGCGCAGGCTGGCGGAGGAGTGGGGATCGGAGGCCGACGCCTTCGTGTACTTCAACAACGACGGGCGGGCATGTGCGATCCGGGACGCAATAGTGTTCGCGCGCCTCGCCGCTCGGCATGGGCTGAAGCCCACCCGGGTGCCGCAGCCGGACGAGGTGCGCCTCGGGTAGGGGGCGAAGGGCGGGATCTCGTCGGATCAAGAGGGCGAAGGGCCGGTCGGCGGCAGCCCTCCGAGCGCAGCGAGGAGTCACTCCCCCGGCGACGAGGAACGGCCTGAAGGGCCGGATCTGGTCGGATCAAGAGGGCGAAGGGCCGGGGGCGGCAGCCCTCCGAGCGCAGCGAGGAGATCAGGCTGC
>JBOGWP010000125.1:0-4916 GCA_050693875.1 Actinomycetota bacterium | reverse complement strand
GGATCGACCGTGGACGTCTCGGTGGACGACACCGACGGCACCACCGCCGCGGTCACCGGGTCGACCACGGCCGACGCCACCACCGGGGCGTACAGCGTCACGCTGAACCTTTCGCCGCTCTCGGACGCGACCCTCACCGCCACGGTCACCGCCACCGACGCCGCCGGCAACGCCTCCTCGGCGGTGACCGACACCGCCACCCTGGACACGAGCCCACCGTCGACCCCGGCGATCGCTTCTGTGCTCTCCGATGCGACGTCCCCGGCAACCGGCAACGATCCCACGCCCCCCCTCGTGGTCACCGGAGCCACGCCGGGAGCGACGGTCAAGATCTTCAGCGGTGCGACGCTCCTGGCGTCGAAGGCCGCCGCAGGCCCTGCAGTCACCTTCAACGCCCTTCCATCCGACACGGAGCTCACCCTGGGCGCGGACGGGACATATGCATTGACGGCAACGGCCACGGACGCCGCCGGAAACGCCTCGGCCGCCTCGGCCGCCTTCAGCTACATCCTCGAAACTGGGGCGCCGGCGGTCACCGCCATCGCCTCGATCCTCGACGACACCGCCTCGCCCGCGAGCGGCAACGACCCGACCCCGAGCCTTGTCGTGAGCGGGGTGACACCGGGCGACACCGTCCGGATCTTCGAGGGATCGACCGAGCTCGCATCGGCGGTCGCGGCCGGGACCAGCGTCACCTTCAACGCCCTTCCCACCGAAGCCGATTTCACGCTGACGGATGGTGAGCACGTGCTTACCTCGACCGCGACCGATCCGGTGGGCAATGCGTCGGGGGCCTCGACGGCGTTCACCTACCTACTCGACACCACCGCGCCGGTCGGTCCGGTCATCGCCTCGCTGGCCGGGGACGCGGCCACGCCGGCGGTCGCCGACGAGCCGACACCGAGGATCGTCGTCACCGGAGCGAACGCAGGGGACCTCGTGAAGATCTTCGATGGAGCCAGCGAGATTGGCTCGAAGATGGCCAGGGACAGCACGGTCGCGTTCAACGCGGAGCCGTCCGACGCCGACCTCACGCTTGGGCCGGGCGAGCACGTCCTGACCGCACGCCTGGTCGACGCCTTCGGCAATGCCTCGGAGCCGTCGGAGCCGTTCACCGTGCTGGTCAACCTGGTGCACGGAAGGGGCTACTGGCTGGTGGGGGAGGACGGGGGGCTGTTCGCCTTCGGCGATGCCGGGTTCTTCGGATCGACGGGAGGGATGAAGCTGAACGCGCCCATCGTGGCCATCGCTCCCACCCCGACCGCCCTCGGCTACTGGATGGTGGCCTCGGACGGAGGGCTCTTCGCCTTCGGAGACGCGGAGTTCTTCGGATCGACGGGTGGCACGAAGCTCAACGCTCCCATCGTCGCCATCGAGGTCACCCCCACCGGCAACGGCTACTGGCTCGTGGCGCAGGACGGCGGGCTGTTCGCCTTCGGCGATGCCGGGTTCTTCGGATCGACGGCAGGCATGAAGCTCAACAAGCCGATCGTGTCGATGGAAGCGACGCCCAGCGGCAACGGCTATTGGATGACCGCAGCCGAAGGAGGGATGTTCGCCTTCGGCGATGCCGGGTTCTTCGGATCGACGGGCGGGCTGAAGCTGAACCAGCCGATCACGGGGATCGCGGCCACCCCCACCGGCCTCGGGTACTGGCTCGTAGCCACCGACGGCGGCCTGTTCGCCTTCGGCGATGCCGGGTTCTTCGGATCGACGGGAGGCATGAAGCTCAACTCGCCGATCGTCTCGATCGAATCCACGCCCTCGGGAGCGGGCTACTGGATGACTGCCGCCGACGGAGGGATGTTCTCGTTCGGCGATGCTCCCTTCCTGGGCTCCACCGGCGGGATCAAGCTCAACTCACCGATCACGGCGATCGGGGCCCCCTGACCCCCCACCCCGATCGGCACAGCGGCCCCCCGAACGGGGGGCCGCCGTCGCGTCGGGCCGAGCATCATTGCGAGGCCAGGATGTCCCGAGCCGACCGCTTCGGTCGTGACCCGCCGGAATCCGCCGGGGCCGCTTCTGCGGCGGCGGCGCGAGCGGAGCCGCGTGCCGCACCAGGGGCGGGCTTGCGCGCCCCGGATTCCCGATCGCGACCAGCAGCAGGACGGCGTTCAGCCCTCCGATGAGCCACAGCGGGAAGATCGGCTGGAAGTCGGAGGCGCGGGCGAGCGTCCCGCCGGCCCAGGAGATCGTGGCGCTGGTGCGCATCCCACCGCCCCACCGGGGAACTTCGTTCCACGGCAGCCGCACCGTCCGCCGCTCCCCCGGGGCGAGCTGGATCTCTTGCTCGGGGAGCTGGAACGAGCGTCCGGTGAGCGTCGAGACGCGGATGCGCAGCTTGAGGGTGACGGGGTTGCCGGCCGTGTTGACGACCCGTACGACCAGGGTGGCGGTGCGCGGGGACGAGCACCCACGGAACGTCCATCCCGACCTTCTCGATGAACGGCCCCGATACCGACGCCTCGGATCCGGGTTTCACCAGCAGAGCGATGCGGGTGACGAGATCGACGGCGCCGGTCAGCGACCGCTCGGCGACCTGCTCGACGAGCTCACCGACTGGTGGATTTCGGTGATCGACAGTGCGGGATTTCAGCGATCGGCGACAGTAGTCCACCAGGAGGTCGCGCATCGGGCCGCAGGCGAGGCGGTAGCGGTCGATCAGCTCCTGGGGGCTCCGCTGCCCGGTGGCGCGCAGCTGGCGCAGCGTCTCCGGCGCTTGATCGCCGAAGATGCCCATCTGGCGCAGCATCCGGTAGAAGACGGCGGTGCCGCTCGTGACCCTGGGGGGCATCGGCCTCGGCGTCCAGGAGCTCGAGGACGTCCCCGATGGTGATCTCGGCGAGCGTGCCGCCCTTGGCGGCGACGGCAGCGCACTGCGGTACAGCGTCAGGCTCCCGGCCGCCGCTGAGACAGCCGGGTCTTCGACGCACAGCGCCCGCAGCCGGGCGAAGCCCTCGGGATCCCGCGACCGTGCCAGGTGGCGGACGAGCGCGCCATTGTTCCCGATCGCGCCGGCGACCAGCCAGGTGAGCGAGGGTCGCACGACGTCGGCGCAGATGGCCACCACCACCGCCCCGGTCAGTGCCCCCTGGCGCCATTCGGCGTGGCGCCCACGGTCGTGGAGCCACTTCGTCGACAGCTGCCGCCAGGTGGCCCCGGCAGCATCAGCCCCGCTCGCCTGCCATCGTTCCTGCCACGTCTCACCGGGCTGGTCCACCAGCCAGTCGAGGAGCAGGCTCACCCCGTTCCTGCGGATCTGCTGGCTGTTGGCCTTCTCCAGGACGAAGGGGGCCGAGGTCAGCTGTCGGAGGATCTCCTCTCGCGACTGCCTGGTGGCAGGCCAGTCCGCCACCGGCAGGCGGGGAGGGAACCGGGTGCGTGCCGCCTGGCGCCGCGTCGGTGGGGTGTTCGGCAGGGTGCCCGGTTCCACGACAGCGACGCTCACGAAGTGTCCCCGTTGCCGAACAGGACCTCCAGCGTCTCGGGTCGGTAGCCAGGAGCCGGGGTGGGCGTCACCCGTTGGGCTGCCTGCCGGGCCTGTTCGGCGTGGTGGGCCAGGAGCCGGCGGATCACGTCCTCCTTGCGGGGGGTCAGGTAGATCTGGGTCGTGGTCAGCTGGGCGTGGCCCAAGACCAGCTGGACGTCGGTGAGCGGGAGGGCCGGGTCCTCAGCCATCCGGTAGGCAGCCGTGTGCCGCAGGGAGTGCAGCGTCGCCGCGGTGCCGGCCCGGTCGTTGACCCGCTCGAACATGCGGTGCACGGCGTGGTAGGTGAGGGGACGGACGGGGCGGCGCAGCGTCCACCACAGCGGCTGCCGCCGTCCGGCCGGGATCACACCTTCCATCTCCACCTGGTAGAGCCGCAGCCAGACGAAGGCGTCCGTGGAGGCCGGAAGCTCCTGTGCCTGTCGGCTGCCCTTGCGGACCACGCTGATCAGCTGCCGCCCGGGATCGACGCCGCCCTGGTTCGCTGAGAGCAGCTCCGAGGCCCGGGCCCCGGTGGAGATGTAGAAGGCGATCAGGGCCCGATCCCGGTGGGAGGGCAGCCGGGCAAAGATCTCGTTGAGCTCGGCGTCCGGCACGCTGCGGGGGATCCGGGTCGGCACCGTCGGCCGGTAGAGGCCGCTGCGCTCGTTGCGGTGTGGCTCCATCGGGTTGTGGTGGGCTTGGGCTCGCCGTTTCCGCCGGGAACGCTCCAGGGGGAACGGGTTCAGGATCGGCCCGGTGCCTGCATCCCGCTGGAAGTCGTAGAAGCCCCGCAACACCGTCTCGCTGTGGGCCCGCACCGACGTCGCATAGACACCCGTCCCGGCGGGCGCGGTGGCCTCGCTCTCCCCGCCGTCCTGGCGGCGCCAGTGGGGCCGAGTCGGTTTACCGGCGACCTGCAGCCAGCGGCTGAAGTCCCGGGCCTCGATCCGCGTTGCCCGGTCCCAAGCCACCCCTACCGCCCAGCAGAACCGGAACCACCGCAAGAGATCCATCCCGTAGGAGCGGGTCGTGGCCGCCGACCGCCCCGCCGCCTGGAGGTCCCCGAACCACGCCGACACCGCCTCCACCACCACCCCATCGGGGTCGACGAGCCGGTAGGGCTCCCACGAGTCCCCGGTAGCGACCAGCCTGCCGACCTGAGGCACGACCATCGCCGCCAGGTCTCTGGAACTCCCCTGCTCGCCGTCCATAGGGCAGGGTTTCTAACACACCCGCTCTGGTCAGAAGTGGATCCTGACCTGGTACTACTCCACAGGTAGTTCAGTCAATTGGTAGTGGGCACGCAGGCGATCGATGCTCATCGTCGTCCCTCCTCGGTTGCTTCGTCGTTGGCTGCCTGGCCGTCGTGGCCCTGGCCGCTGGAGCTCCCGGCGGGTGCGGCGGGGTCAACGGGCAGGTCGGAGTAGGAGATGCGCCGCCGGGT